>JAEZKI010000434.1 GCA_023415525.1 Bacillota bacterium
TTTGGAAATATCATCAAATGTGTGTTGAAGGAGGCACCATTGGTATCTTTGATGATTTACGCGATTTTAAATACAGTAGCTTTGTGTTAATTCCCACAGCAATAGAAATAGTTCTTGCCCAAGAAAAGGAAGAAAGTTTTACTACAGCCCTTTCTCTACTTTATAGATGTATGGAGGAATCAGATACCACTGAAAGGCCTATTGAGCTACAAGAGCAATGGGAAAAGCTTCATGATAAAGTAAATAAGCTTGGAACGAAAGATACCTTATTACTTTGGAAAGGGATCTGTAAGTGGTATAGGATGGATCAAAATTAAATGAGAAGGTAAATAATTTATAACAATAAAAAAATTATTTCGGAATTATTTCAAATTTGATATAAGTAAGGTAGAATAAGGTAAATAAACTAACATTTTTTGGAGGACAAAAAGGTGCTACAAGTATTTAATGGGCTTATTGTGCTTATATTTGGGATTGCCATTATGTATATCTTATTGGATATAGAAAAGAATAAGAAGAATCTATGCATAGTAAGTGTTTTTGCCGTAGCTCTTTATAATATACAGGGGATATTTTATATTACTTTTGGAATAGACTTTATTATTAAAGCCTATCCTTTTATTACCCATATTCCAACTTTTATTTTCTTTATAATCTTATCAAAACAGAAGGTTACTCACGTTCTATTTACCCTATTTACAGCCTATGTCTTAATGACTCCTAGACGTTTAGGCGTTGAATTTATTACCCGCATTTTTAAAGACAATATTTTTATTGCTATTTTTGCAGAAATAGGTGTTTCTATAGTCATTATTGTCCTTGTCTACCAGTATCTAGGCAAGGTTTTTATAAAGCTCAATAGACAGGATACTAAAGGTAACTATTTGATTAATATAGTTCCTTGTCTTTATTATTTAGTATGCTATATTGGTAGCATCTATACAGATTATATTTATACCATAGATAGTACCATCATTTATCAATGGCTTGCATCCTTATTGAGTATTATTTTTTATTTGATGCTTATCTATTATTTTCAAGAAACATTCGATCACATGATTATTAAGCAGGAAAAAGAAATACTAAATATTCAGATGAAAGCGCAGCAGAAGTATATAAAAGAGCTCAGAGAGTCTCAGACTAAGGTAGCCATGTATAGGCATGATTTACGTCACCATTTACAATATATTAACATGTGCATTGGAGAAGGAGATATTGAGAAGGCTCAAGACTACATAAGTGAGATAAGTTCAGAAATTATTAGTTCAGCTGTTGTAAGATATTGTGAAAATGAGACCATTAACATTATTTTATCTTCTTATGTGGCTAAGGCAAATGAAAAACGAATAGAGATGAAGGTAGATGTGAAACTTCCAACGGAGCTAAAGATATCTGACACAGATATAAGTACTATTTTATCTAATAGTCTAGAGAATGCCATACATGCTGTGGAGAGTGTTAAGGAGTTGGAAAAACGAAAAATAGAAATAACTTCTTATATACGACAAGATAAGCTGCTTATTGAGGTAATTAATAACTATGAAGAAAGAGTAGAATTCCAAGGAGGATACCCGATAACTACTAAGGAGGGCCACGGATATGGAACTAAGAGTATTATTTCTATAGTAGAAAGGTACGAGGGTATTTCATCTTTTACGGCGGAAGAGGGAGAGTTTAGCTTGCGAATTGCAATATAGAGTGACATAATCTGTAAAAAGTTTTGCTTTTAAAGGAGATATAAATACAAGAGCAATGAATAAAATCCATAAAATGGAAAAATTACTACATTCCATAATAAAAAAAGGACATTTTGTGCTAAAAATTAAAAATAAATAGAATCTTCTCTATAATTAGAAATGATTAATAATTTTTAAAAATATGAAGGAGACTAGTAAAAGTATGAAAAAGATTATTTCAATGGTAGTGATTTTAATGATGTCATTAACTCTATTAACAGGGTGTGGTGCTGATTTAACACCAGCAAAAGAAAAGTTTAGTGAAGTGGAAACAGTTTTTAATGAAGCGACAGAACTTTATAATGCTAATGGTTGGAGTCAAGATGAGACAATGGCACAATCTCATGCTGATTTAGCAGCTTCTATAGCTGAAATGAAAGAAGCTTTAGATAGTCCAGGTTTGGTTACGGATAGTGATGTAGAAGAAATAGTAAGTTACTTAGATATTATATTAGAACAAGTTAAAGTATATAAGGAAACCGTTGCTTTATCTGCAGGAGGGGATGCGTTAAATTTAGATGCTTTAATAGATACATATAATCAAATAGTGGATTTGCATTCTGTAATAGTGGACCAAGCAGCTCAAAATGGTTGGGATGGAGATGAAGAAGTATCTTCAACTCTAACTGAAGTAGAGGTAGGTGTGTCAGGAGCTCAAGTGATATTGGAAGACCTTGACAATATAGACGGATATGGTCTTACTCAAGCAGATGTTGATCAAATGTTAGCAGAAATTGAAGGTTATGTAGGAAAACTTAATGAACTAAAAACGAAAACTGCTACTGCTAAATAAATAAGAAGTGTAAGTGAAATATTAAGGATTCATACAATCTATAGCTATAGATTGTATGAATCCTTAAAAATTCTGTAAATTGCAAGGTGCGGTTTTACTTATTAACCATATAGTTTAGTATAATAGTATTCAAATAAAAGCATACGTGGGCAGTTTCTAATAGGCAAACATAGGGTGTTTTATGATGGAAAAAGGATATTTCAGACTATAATGAAGCGGTTAATGGAATATTATATACAGTTATAAAGGTGCTTTAATAAGAGGGACGATAAAGGAGATTGGTAAAAGTATGAAAAAGATTATTTCCATAGGAATTATGTTAATGATGTCATTGGCTCTATTAACAGGTTGTGGTGCTGATTTAACACCAGCAAAAGAAAAGCTTAGTGAAATAGAAACAGTTTTTACTGAAGCAACAGAGCTTTATGAGGCTAATGGTTGGAATCAAGATGAGACAATGGTACAAACACATGATGATATAGAGAAGGCTTTAGCTGAAATGAAAGAAGCTCTAGATAGTCCAGGTCTTGTGACTGATGATGATGTAGAACAAATATTAGGTTATTTAGACATTATTATGGAACAAGTCAATATGTATAAGGAAGCAGTGGGTGTGTCTTTATCAGATGTGGCTTCAGAAGTGATTTCAGAAGCGATTTCAGAAGGAATTACAGAAACTACAGAAGCAGAGAATCCACTAGATTTAACAGTTTTTACAGAGAAGTATAATGAAATATTTGAACTACATAAAAAAGTAGCTGACCAAGCACAACAAAATGGTTGGGTTGAAGACGAAGATGTAGTAAATGCATTAAGAGAAGGAATGACTCTAATGGAAACGCCAAGATCTATTATAGAAAATGTTACTGCATTAGACGGACAAAGTTATACTCAAGCAGATATTGATGAGATGACAGCAAATCTTGTAGGCTATATTGAGACACTCAATGAGTTACAAACGAAAACGGCTACTGCTAAATAAGAAACATATTATAAACATTAAATATACGCATAATTTAAAAAATTATGCGTATATTTTTTAGTTACTTAATGGGGACAAGTTCTTTTATGGACTAACGTTAGAGTTCAGTGTAATAGTATTTAAAAGAATCTTTCTGGAGTAGGTATTTATGGATAGTTTTGAGGTAAAAGCATAAATGATAAAGGAGATTAGTAAAAATATCGAAGAGGCCTTTTGCTAATTTAGGAGCCCTTTCTTTTATGTAGACAATAAGTTTACGAAAGAGGGAGAATACCATTTTTAGTGAGAAGGGCTTTTGTGTTTTAGTTAATAGGGATTAAAACTATAAAGCTCCAAAAAATGACAAATTTACAACATTTCATAGTAAAAAAAACACATTTCGTGCTAAAAACAGAGTAATCGAGATATTTTTTGTATATTTATAGTGAATAGAACAATATTATAAATTTATAAAGAGAGAGTGATAGTATATGAAAAAGATTATTTCAATGGGAGTGATCCTAATTATGTCATTGGCACTATTGACAGGTTGTGGGGGTCCCGACTTAACAGGAGTAACAGAGAAATATAATCAAGTGGCAGATATTTTTAATGAAGCAGCAGCTCTTTTTAATTCCAACGGTTGGAACAATGATGAAGAGTACTTAGAAATGCATAATGATTTAGCGGATGCTATTGAAGAAATTAGAATTATTATCGAAGATCCAGAACAGGCGAAGAATATTGATACAGAGCAGATGGAGGAAGATTTAGATACCCTTATTGCTTCAGTTAAAGAGTATAAAGAAGCTGTTGCCATAGCCCCAGTGGTGGAGAATATATTAGATTTAGCAGCTTTAACAGATAAGTATAATGAAATAGCTGATTTACATACAAAAGTAGTAGCTCAGGCACAACAAAATGGCTGGGAACAAGATGCAGATGTAGTGGCTACCTTAAATGAAGTAGCGACTACAATGGAAATGCCAAAAACTCTTCTAGAAGATCCTACAATTATTGAAGGAGAAGACCTTACCCAAGCAGATATTGATGAGTTTACTGCAGCCCTTGGTGGTTTTATAGAGCCACTTAATCAATTAGATGAGATAACAGCTACAGCTTATACAGGTGCTGCTGAATAAATAAGAGATGAATAGAATGCTAAAAAGCCTTACAATTTGTAAATATACAGATTGTAAGGCTTTATTAGTTTTTAACGAAGAAAAATCTGTTAGCAAAACAAATTAGTATTAGTCAATTATAGGAAAAAGTTCTTTATCTTTAAGGAGAGAAAGAGTTATAGAGCTAGCAAGACTACCATTGCACCCATCTTGTCCTTGTATATTAGTAGCAAAAAAGTAAGGGCCTTTTTGGGTTTCAATAAAGCCAATAAACCATCCATTTATAGCGTGATTATTGACAACACCAGAACCTGTTTTACCATAGAGAGCTCCTGCCTTCCCGCGAGAAATGAGCAAAGAATCTTTAATGGCTTCTATGTTTTTTTCTTGAAAATCAAAGCTATTACTATAGAGCTTATAGAGAAGCTCCACTTGCTCAAAAGGAGAAATTTTCAAGGAAGATTCTAGCCAATAATGGTTAAGTCCACCTGAGAGATCCTGATTGCCATAACCTATTTGAGCCAGATAATTTTGTAAGGTGGGGAGACCTACTTCTTGATCAAGTTCATGGAAGTACCAATTAACAGAGTGCTTAATAGCAGAGTCTAAGTCTTGGTTTTTATTCCATTGTTTAAAGGAGTAAGGTGTTCCATCCCAAGGGCGAAGGGAAGCATTAGGATCAATCTTGTTTGTTTCTAAAGCGATGAGCCCGCTATAGATTTTATAAGTTGAATTAGGAGAAATCCTTTTTTTACTTTGTTTAGGATTATGAACGGTATAATGGTTAGCTTGAGCATCGTAGAGAACAAAAGAGCCTTCACAGTTTTCAAAATAAGCACTTAAATCTTCATAATCCACATTTTCTTCTGAGAAAGAGTAGGTGTTATTGGGGAGGTTAGTGGCTGATAAGAGGGGGGCACTGAGGAATAGAAGTAAAGTCATTAAGCAAGAGACCATCAAACCTTTTAAACTAAAGACTTTTTCTTTCCCTGAGAAAGAGGCAATTTGAATAATGCGCTTTTTAAGTTGCTCTTTGTCTCCCCCCATATAAATAGCTGAAGAAAGTGAGAAGTGAGATAATTTTTCAGCAAAGAAAAGAAGGGTACGCCCATAGTCTTTAGCTTTTTCTTTGCCCAATACTTTTAAGACGGATTGGTCACAGTTAATCTCACAGTCTGTTTGGATCTGGTTTAGGATATACCAGACAAAGGGCTGAAACCAATAGAGGATACGAAATAGGCAAATGCAATAATTGGTAAAGATATCCTTGTGTTTATAGTGCTGTAATTCATGAAGAAAGATATGACAGAGTTGGTCTTCTGTTAGTTGAGACGGAAGGCTAGAGGGAATAATAATACAAGGCTTAAAGAGTCCAAAGGCAATAGGTGAATGCAAGTAAGGAGAAAGGTATAAGGTAATATCAGTAGATAGCTGAAGCTTTAGACGACAGGTATCAAAAACAAGATTTAAGGAAGGATTCTTGCTTTTTTGAGCAGAATTTTTAAGCCTCTTAAGTTTGAGATGACATAAGAAGGTAAAGGTAGCTACAAGGAGGACACCACCTAACCAGAGGAAGCCCAATAGGTTATTAAGGACATTCAAAGATGTAGGGTGAACTGAAACAGAGAAGTCTTGTAAGGGACTAAAAGGGTTATTTAATAATGAAGTAGAATCTTTTAGAGCCCCTATAGTGGAAGACGGAATAACGCCTTCCTTAAAGAAAGGAAAATGACTTTTAAGAGCCAGAGAAAAGAAACTTTTCGTAGGTAAAAAGGGGGATACCAGTAAGAGTAAACAACTTGTGTTGAGAAAGGAATGAAAATCAATAGTAAGCTGTTTATGCCCCCATTTTTTAGTAAGGACTATAATGATTATTAATAGAGATAACAAGATGTTACAAAATATAAAACGTATACAAAAGGGTGCAGACACCTTACTTTTCCTCCTCTTGGATTCCTTTTTCTAAAATTTGTTGTAGATGAGCCAGTTCTTCTTTGGATAATTTATCATTTTCAATGAAGTTGAGAACCATAGCTTGGAGTGTTCCATCATAAAAGCGCTTTAAAAAAGATTTATTCTCATAGGCAAGATAATCTTTTTGAGCAATTAGGGGGGTATAGACAAAAACTCTTCCCTCTTTTTCATAAGTAAGAGCGCCCTTTTTGACTAAGCGTAACAGCAAGGTTTGAATTGTTTTAGGGCTCCAATTACTTCTAGGGATGAGTTCATTAGTGACTTCGATGGTACTAATGGGTGCTTTTTCCCATATGATTTTCATAACTTCATATTCTGCATCTGATATTTGAGGGACTGATTGCATCGTTATTCTCCTTAAACTTACAAGTGTAATTTATATGAGTATAGAGTGTTTTATAAAAAGTGTCAATGTAAAAATAAAATGAAAAGTCTTGACATTAAAACTTACGGGTGTAAGATATAAAAAGAAAACTTACAAGTGTAAGTTTTAATAGGGAGGAAAATAGATGGGAAGAGGAATAAAAACATTTGCTATTTTGAGTCTTATGTTGTTTTTATCAGGTTGTTTATCTGATGAAGCTACTTTATATGAAGAAGAACAAGTGAGTACAGAGTGTGAATTAGGACAAGAGGGAGAGGAGTCTAGCTATATAGATATTCCTATAGGAGAGAAAGAAAAGAAAAAGCTCCAAACAGAGATAACGAAATTGGCTTTAGAATATATTCAGTACACAGGGGAAAGTAAGATAGAGGATAAAAAGGAACTGACTCACTTTTTAGCTTCAAAGGGTTATGCTGTTCGGGTAGGTTATGTGAAGGGAAGATTAGAAAACTGGCAGCTGATAGATACTTTTTGCCTAGCTGCACAAGCAGGTAAGGCAGGAACTGCAAGTATTTATACGGCTTATGAAGAAGGAAGCTTTCAACGCATAGACTTTGTGGCAAAAGATAAAAAGCTTCAAGTGACAGGAATGCTTGTTAACTGGGAGAATAATCAGACACCTATAGTGAGTGAAATGAAAAGATATGAAGCTTATAGTTGGAGTTATACCCCAAAAGGGTGGTTCTTCTATAAAAAATATTATCCACGAGGTTATGATGGGCCCCTTGGTGGAGAGGCCATTTGTGTCAAGCCTTCGCCAGAGTACTTTAGAGATTATGAAGCTAAATATATAGAGCCTATAAGTTATGATAATAACAGCTTGTTTATGACGGACTGGCAGGAAGGAGCATGGGGAAGCATGGATTTTAATGACTTATATGAGGTGTTTTACGAGGCAAAGAATAAGCAAGCTATAAAAGATATTACCTATGGAATTGAAGAACAAAATTTTGAGGCGCTTATACAACAATACTTAAAAATAACGCCACAAGAACTTAAGAAAGTAGCAAGCTATGAAGAGGAAAACCAAAAATATAGTTGGTGGCCTAGGACAGTTTATGAGGCAGTAAGTCCTGCGCTTTATTGGCCAGAGATCACTGAAATAAAGGAAAATGAAGAGGATACCTTTACATTAGTTATTGATGTGATAGCACCAGAGTATGGAACAGATTGTGCCTTTACCCATGAACTAACCATTCGTCAGCTTAAGGATGGCAGTTTTCAATACGTAGCTAATAAAGTGTTACCATCACAAGATAATATATTTCCTCAATACATACCTAGAGATTGGGGACAAAAGACTGGGGAGGAGAAAGTAGCTGAGCAAGAACAACCAAGGTCTTTTAGAAGAGAGAAGCCGTCCATAGGAGCTAGCATAACTTCAGAAGAGATGAAAGAGCTCAAAGAGACTTTTTTAAAGCACCTTTCTTCCAGTAAAGACTTCTACAGTGAAAAGCACTTGCCTTCTACTCAAATAGTAAGTAGAGAAGTTATGAAACAGCTGGTTGAGTATTTAGCTAAGCAAGGAGTACCTGTAATAGGCTATCAAGTCAATATGGCCAATAGTGAGCAAGTAGAAAGCTTTTATTCCAAGCTTAAGCAAGGTGAAGAGACAGAAGTGCCTATTTATGAAGTGGATTATCTAGGGAATATAAGCTGCCACTTCTTTATTAAGAGGGGAGCTACCTTACAGAAGTTTTATATGGGAGCTAGTTTTAGTCAAGATAAGGGGTTTGAAGTGACAAGTACCAATCTTTCAGAGGTAGATGAGTTGCGGTTAACAGAGAAAGGTTACTTACTTTATCATATGACAGATGCTGACTATGTGGCGCATTCCGCCTTGTATTATTCCTTTCGTGTGAGGCCTCTTTCTGAGGAATGTAGAAACTATCAAGAAAAGTATTTAAAACATATAAGCCTTGTTAACTACAATTTACTCATTGAGGATTGGAATCAGGAAACCATTGGCCGGCTAGATTTTAATGAGATGTTTGAAGACCTCTACAGGATGGATACTGGGGAAATTTATAAAGAAGAGGGACACCCCATTCCAGAGAAGGTATTTGAAGGGCTGATGGAAAAATATTTTAATGTGACCTAAAAGGAACTGAGACAATATGCCAATTATCAAGCAGAGAAACAGAGTTATACATGGGAAGCTGGAACAGGCAAGCTTTTTTCACCCCTCCCCGAAGTAGTTAGTTACCAGCAGAATCAAGATGGAACACTGACTCTCAAGGTAGATGCACTATGGATAGATTATAATACAGACTGCGCTTTTACCAGTACATTAACAGTATTACCTCTAGAGGATGGTCGTTTTAAATACCTTTCCAATAAAGTAGAGGTTAAAGAAAAAGAAGTTCCAGTTATTTATAGAGAAGAGTAGCTTTCAAATAAGGATGTGGAGGAAAAGCTATGAAAAAGTGGCTTTGTTTTTTGATCATACTCATAGTGGGAATACTTATTGGGCTTGGGTGTAGAGAAAAGAAGGAGTCAGCTAGAAGTGCCTCCGTACCATCTAAGGAGGAACAAGAATCTGAAATATTGGTAGAGGATTCCCTAGAAGAAGAAATAGATGAAAACCTATGGATAACAGAGACAGAGGAAACACAAGAGGATCTAGGTGGCATGCCTATTCCAGAAGAAGAGCAAGATAAGTTAAGACAGGAGCTAACTAATCTAGCATTAAGGTATAGAGAAAAGGTGAAAAATTGTGAGAAGGGTACAGCTTCTAATTGGGTTATTCCTCATGAAGTAAGGCTAGAGATTATGAAGGAATTAAGCAAGGCAGGCTATGCTGTAGCTGATCTATATAATCAATGTAATTTGACAAATTGGGAGAGAATAGATGCTTTTTGTGAGGCCATAAAAGCTGGAGAAGATGGGACAGCTACAGTCTATGAAATACTGGAAAATGGAGGGATTTCTAGGTTGGATTTTCAGGTACAGGATGGAGTCATGGTTATTACTATGACTCAATTGGACTGGGATGAGAAGATAGAGCCTTTACCCATTTTTATGGAGCGGTGGCAGGCTTATGCTTGGCAATATACAGATAAGGGCTATTTAATCTTTGAGAGATATGTGCCAGAAGGAGTGGAAATGAGTGGTCAGAGTATTTTGAGGATAAAGCCTATAAAAGAGGAATACCGTGAGCTCACTAAGAAACACCTTCAAGCTATTGGCTACCAAGGGAATAATTTATTCCTTACCTCTTGGGATGAAGAAAGCTTAGAACGTGTTGATTTTAATGATTTGTATGAGTACCTTTACTTCTTGAAGTATGATAAGCGCTTTGATCCTACCCACTATGAGGAGGGTATACCTAAAGAGGAGTTTGAAGAGTTAATCACTCAATACTTTGCTATTACCCCGGCTACTTTAGAGAAATTAGCTGCTTATAAACCAGAGAGTAGGTGCTATAAATGGTATGCATTAGCTTGTTGGAACTACACCCCAAATCCTAAGGAAGTACCTATTCCAGAAGTGATAGATGTTATTGAGAGAGAGGAGGGGCTACTCACTCTTGTAGTAGACGCAGTATGGGCACAATGGGATACAGATTGTGCTTTTACACATGAGGTTACCCTTCGTATGAAAGACCAAGACCACTTTGAGTATGTATCAAATGTTATTAGGCTATCTGAAAAAAATAGACTTCCCCAATATAATTCCAGAAGCCAATTAGCAAAAAAATTAGAATGGCAAACAAAAGATTAAACCCTCCAGTATACCACCAGAGTTCAAATTGGGTGTATCCTATTAGAACTGTGTGAAAAAGGAGGTTTTAAGATGCAAACAGAAGACTTTTTACAAGAAGCGCATTATCTAGAAGAAGTGGAAAATAAATTAACTAGGGAGTTAAATCGACTAGAGCAAGAAATAGATACTAGGCATCAGCACATCAAAGAAACCCATCAATATATTATTGATAATCGGCATGAGATGGACAGTATGGAGATTTTTACAACCAAGAAAACACTGACCAATGAAACAATCCAGCTAGAACAATATGCCTTAAAAAAAGAACGACTGAAGAGAATGCAAGAAACTCCCTATTTTGGACGAATTGATTTTAGGTATGCTGGAGATGAAAAAGGGGAAGAAGAAGCTTACTATATTGGAATGGGAGATTTTACTGTTCAAGGGGAACAAGCTGCCCTTGTTTATGATTGGCGAGCACCCATTAGTAGCCTCTATTACGATTATGAAGTGGGACCAGCTACCTACGAGGCACCCGTCGGGGTCTTAGAGGGAGAACTTCTAAAAAAGAAACAATACAAAATTAAAAAAAGACAATTGGAATATGTTTTAGATAGTGAGATGAAAATTGATGATGAGATTTTGCAAAGAGAACTGAGTCATACAGCAGATAGTAAGATGAAGAATATCGTAGCCACCATCCAAAAGGAGCAGAATGCCATTGTGCGTAATGAAGAAGCCCCTGTCATGGTGGTACAAGGTATTGCAGGTTCAGGGAAAACCTCTATTGCCCTGCACCGCATCGCCTATCTCCTTTACAAGAGTAGAGAAGAACTCAAGTCTAGCAATATTTTAATTCTCTCTCCTAACCCTGTTTTTTCAGACTATATATCCAGTGTCCTTCCTGAACTAGGGGAAGAAAACATTACAGAGATGGGCTTAGAGGAATTAGTGGCCCAAGAGCTTATAGAAGGAATACAAGTGGAAGGTCGATGTGAACAGCTGGAATTTTTGCTTCAAAAGGGAATGCAGGTTACTCAAAGGAAGAGAAACATTGATTTTAAAGAAAGCGTAGACTTCCTCACACTACTTAAGAGCTTTATTGAGCTGTTACCAGAGAAAAACTTTAGACCAGAAAGCTTAAGCTGGAATGGCTTTAACTGTGAGAAAGAGGAGCTCCAAATGCTCTTTTATGAAAAATACAAGAGCAAACCTCTCTTTAAACGACTACAGTATATAGCCGATTATATAGCGGACAAAAAAGAGTCTGACACCAATAAAACCATGACGAGCAAGATACGAAAAGAGTTAGAAAACAAGCTGAAGGATTATATGAAAGAAACAAAGCTCATGGTACTCTACAGCGATTTCATAGCTTGGTGCAATAAAACCCAACTTAAAGAGCCTTTTCTCCTACTCAATAAGGGAATGCTTCATTATGAAGATGCTTTTCCACTTATTTATCTGAAGTATGCCTTATATGGACATACCAGTTTCCCTCAGATTAAGCACTTAGTTATTGATGAAATGCAGGATTATTCCTTTATTCAATTTGAGTTATTGAAGACACTTTTTAATTGCCGTATGACAATTTTAGGAGATATGTATCAGGTGCTAGAGCCTAAAGAGCCTCATGTACTCACGCATCTTATGCATGTTTTTTCGAATCCCCTTATTATTAAGCTAAATAGAACCTATCGTTCTACTTTTGAAATTGCTACCTTTGCCAAGAATATGATTGGTCAGCAAGATATGATTGCCTTTGAGCGCCATGGGGAAGAGCCTAGCTTAATCAAAACTAACTCCTATGAGGAGATGCTGGAGCAGATGGTAAGTGATTTAGAAAAGTTGGATCAACAGAAGTATGCTTCAGTGGCTATCTTATGTAAGACGGCACAAGAAGCAGAGAAGATGTACAAGGAACTAAAAGATAAGCTGACACTTACCTTATTTACAGCACAGAGTACTGCCTTTGAAACAGGCATAGTCATCACCACCTCTTATTTAGCAAAAGGGTTAGAATTTGATGTAGTGTGTATTCCTAATGCTGAGGAAGATTACTATCAAAGTCCTGTAGATAAACAGGTTCTGTATATTTCCGCCACAAGAGCCCTTCACCTATTGAAGTTCTATTACTACAAGACATTGACATCACTACTTATAGCCAACTAAAGATCAAAGGAGCTGTCCACTAAGAAATTCGTGAACAGCTCCTTTTATAATCTAGGAAGTGCATCTTTCACTTTCCTAGACTATGGGGAGTACAGAGGGGATTTCCCATTGTCGCATTCAGGAGGGTGCTCAGCTAACATGTTTTTCTATTGGGGTGTTTTAGGTACTAAAAATAAAGTATTATAATCTAAAGAAACCTATGCAAGTGAGGAGGAGCTAAAGATGAATAATAAAGGGGAAAAGAAATTCACAACTTCTCAAATAGCAAAAGCAGTAGGGGTACATCCTAATACAGTACGTCTTTATGAAGAGTGGGGATTTTTACAACCCGTCCCAAGAGATAAAAACGGGTATCGTCTTTATGAAGAGAAGCATTTAAAACAGATGAAGCTCAGTAGACAAGCTTTACGGTGTGAGTTTATTGCGGGAGACATCAGGGAAAAGGCTACAGAGGTAGTCAAAAAGGTAGCTGAGGGGGAGTTAGAAGCAGCTTTAGAGATGGCCTATGACTACTTAAAGCATATTAGGCAAGAAAGAAAAAAGGCAGAAGAAGCTTTGGATTTAGTAAAAGCTTGGTTAGAAGGGAAAGTCGTACCGAGTCAAGCGGTTTATTATAAGCGGGCGGAAGTAGCAAGGCTCTTAGGGGTATCTATAGACGTTTTAAGAAATTGGGAAAGAGATGGGCTTATTACTATTCCAAGAAAGGATAATAACTATCGCTCCTATGGCCCTAACGAACTTAATCGTCTCAAGGTAATTAGTACTCTTCGCAGTGCTAATTACAGTATGATGGCCGTTCTGCGCATGATGCGAAGAATTGATGAGGGAAAGGGAGAAGAAGCTTATGAGGCCATCAATACGCCTGGACCAGAAGAAGATATTATAGGGGCAACCGATAGATGGATTGCCACTCTAATAGAAACAGAACAAGATGCTGAGAAAGTCATTGATCAACTTAAGCAAATGATGAACAGTTAAAAGACATGGCTTTAGTACAGAAAATTGAGAGTAGCTTTATTAGAGAAGAAGCCTCCTAGCTCATGTACAGTCTGATAGTGTACTAGCTAGGAGGTTTCTCGTTTTATGTAAAAGATAAAGAAAGAGTACTACATTTCAGAGATAGACCAAGTGCCTAATTGAGGATGAATAGTTATTTTAACGTTTTGAGGAATAAGTACATTACGGAAAGCCTCAGTGGATGAATCAGAAAACATTTTACGAGAAGCGGCTTTTAGATTTTCTACGCAATCCCAGTGTTGAATCATTATCCAAGTGCCATCCTTTTCATTTTGGAGTAGTTCTGTATCTAAGTAACCCGGTTGTTTACTATGAAAATTTATTTCTAGCTCATTAACGATGGATAGAAAGTTTTCAGCAGAAATACCTTCATTTAAGGTCATTGTAACAATTTCAGTCATTTTATTCATTCTAAATCCTCCTTAAAGTTGATATGCCTTTAGCATAAAGTAAAACTTTAAAAGGAAATAGTAAAAAAGCGACAAGGTTAAAGGTGTAGTTGAGATACTTCTTTGATGGTGCGAGAGTCCTTTAAAAATTGAGAAGGCGTTGTACCTGAAAAGTGTTTAAAGTCCTTAATAAAATGGGTTTGGTCGTAGTAATGATAATCATAACTCAGTTCAGTTAGATTTAAGTTTATTTTATTATAGAGTAAGAAATTACTTAGCTTTTGAAAGCGATGAATTTGTTGAAAAGCTTTGGGAGATATGCCAATGTGTGTCATGAAGAGGCGCTCTAGGGAACGTAGGGATATACCATGGTTTTGGCAGAATTCGAGAAG
>JAEZKI010000462.1 GCA_023415525.1 Bacillota bacterium
GTTGGAAACTTATTACAGAGCGTTTAGGTAAGCGTATTCAGTTAGTAGGAGATGACCTTTTTGTAACTAATACCTCCATTCTTGAAAAAGGAATTGAGGCAAAGGTGGCGAATTCTATTCTTATAAAGGTGAATCAGATTGGAACCCTTACAGAGACCTTTAATGCTATTGAAATGGCTAATCGTGCGGGGTATACAGCAGTTGTTTCTCATCGTTCAGGTGAATCAGAAGATAACACGATTGCAGACATTGTTGTCGCTGTTAATGCAGGACAGATTAAGACAGGTGCGCCAGCGCGTTCAGACCGTGTGGCAAAATATAATCAACTCCTTCGCATTGAAGAAGAACTAGAAGGGATCGCTGAGTTTAGGGGCAGTAAGTCTTTCTTTAATTTAAAAAGATAAGCAGTAGACAAAAGTATAAAGCTAAAATACAAAAAGATAGCGTTAAGGAAATAACTTAAAGTGGTGTTTTTCAGTTTAAGTTATTTCCTTTTTGTTTGGATGGGATTATTAAAAAGGTAAATCAAAATGACTGATTAGTCATTTTGACGGCTTGAGGCTTATTTAACAAAGAAATTATGGCTAGTTTTTAAATTGTTTTGTTGAAGGAATTATTATATAATTATGTTGTTTCAATATATATGCAAAATTAAAATAAATTTACATGCGTAGATATTGAATCGTAGATATGAGTATATTTTATAATAGAAAATGGGGGGCTAAAATGAGTGATCAAAATGACTTTGTTCAAAACAATGAAAGAGATCTATTAGATGGTGGGTTTGCTGTTGTAGATAGGGAAAAGCTTATTGAAGAGGAAACCCGTGAAGTTACACCTTGGTATAAGCATTTTATTAATGTGTTTATTGCTCCAAGAAAAATGATGGAAGAAAATTTCTATGCTGATCCACCTAAAGGAACAAGCGTAGCTATTGTAGGCTGTTTACTATTTACAACAATCTATCTTATTTTAACATTTGCCAATCCAGTCCAAGTGGAACAAGTTTATGATGGATTTAGAATGCAGGGTATTGCTGAGAATATGTTAAAACAAAAGTATATGTTGACGCAAGTAACAGGTATTATTGCTGGATTAATAAGTATTTTCCTTGGTGCTCTCGTAAGCGCTGTTGGCTTACAAATCTTTAAAGTTATTGCCAAAGATAAATGTAAGTTTGGTGCTCTCTATGTTCTTACTTTATTATCTATTATGGCTTCAGCAGGATGGATGTGTGTTGACCGTATCATTGGATATTTCATTCCAACAACAACAGTAGTATTAGGTTTACCCATTTTATTTGATGCAGCAGAACTGGCTAAGAATTTACCACTTATGACAGTTGTTAATTTGGTGACTATTCCTTCTATTGTAAGTATCGTCATAACGATTATTGGTTACTCCGTGCTTACGCACACCAGTACTAAAAAAGCAACTCTAGTGGTTATGATTTATGAGCTTCTCTTTACAGGTATTGGTCTTGCTATTGCTATGGTTGTCCAAAGTGTTTTGCAAAATATGCAAATGGCCATGTAAAAGGCAAGATACAGTATACTAAGAGTTGATTTTTAAGGCCTTGTATGCTATGATAAGGGAAGGTGTCACAAAAGAGTTTGAAGGAGGCTTTAAAGATGGAAATAGCAAAGATTATTTTTACTGTTATTTTTGTTATTGCAGCACTTGCTATTATTACCATTGTGCTATTGCAAGAGGGTAAATCAGCAGGTCTTGGTTCTATCGGTGGTAGTTCAAGCAATGCAGGCGGTAGCTATTGGGACAAAAATAAAAAGCATAGTTTAGAAGGTAAATTTGAAACTTGGACAAAAATTACAGCAGGTATTTTTGTAGTTCTTGGACTTGTTATTATGTTTCTTAACTAGATAAGCAAAAGGACAGTTATAAAAATCTCTTCTTGAGGAGATTTTTATAACTGTCCTTTTTTCATATATTAGTTCACTTTTTTATTGTTTTGGTAAGTCATATAAGGATGACTGATGCTAAAGAGTAAGGCAAAGAATAAGAGTGGCCAATAATGAAGTACAAGGGCTGTTGCTAGAAAAATGATACTAGGAATAAGAGCTAACACTAAGGCAAAGGAGAGCTTGGGCTTTCTATAATAAAAAAACCAAAAAATCCAATAAAGGAGCAATAAGATGCCCATACTTATAAACCATATAGCAAATATCTCACTCGAGGAAAAGCCTAATTCAGAAGGGCTAATGGTGACAAACATAAGGATGAGACAACCATAACGACCAATTTGTTCTAGAATAGTTAGGAACTTGTTGGAACATAAATTTTTGGAGGACTTATGCTTAAAGGCATAAAAAATATTAGGGATAAGCATAACAAGCATAATAATTAAAGTAAAGATAGGAATACCATTCATTTTTTCACCCTCTTAAAGATATAGAAAAGTTAGTCTATGACTAGTATAACAAATTATAATTCATACGTATATTTTTCTTTGAAGCTTAGTAGGGGAATTTTTAGTTTTAATTACATTGGAAGGCAAGGAACTTCAATGAAGACTCTATTTTGATAAAGAAGAAACGGAGTAGCCTAAATATATACGAATTGATAGGGCTAAAGTGATATGGGGTGTATTGAGATAGGAGTGGGGATTCACTGCCAATGAATAGAGCAGCGCGAGTAGTCTTTAATAACTTGTTTTTTTATATCTTGTGTTTTTCACTCCCTCCCCAATCATCCTTTTCTTTATCTCTAAAAGGCCTTCTATGTAGCTACTTTAGCATAGAAGGCCTTTATATATGGGGGGTAATGGCATGAATTAATAGAGGATACTAGCCACCGATAATGCAAGTGTAGCCATTATCGGTTAATTTGTTTTTCATAAAGTTTAATTGTTCTTGAGTAACATTTTCTTTTTCACCTAAAGGATAATTTCGTCCTAAGAAGCTATATTTATTGACACCAAGCTTGTGATAGGGGAGAAGGTGAACTTCTTTAATGGTTTTTAAGGTATCTAAAAGTTTTACTAATCTCTCCATATTGTCAGTTGTTGTGTTGATACCTGAGATAACAGGAATACGGACAATGACTGAAGCTTTATGGTTAGCTAAGTAATAAAGATTTTCTAAGATGCGTTCATTGCTTTGTCCAGTATAGGTTTTATGAAGGTTAGGTTCCACTATTTTAACATCATAGAGGAAGGTATCCATATAAGGGAGAACCTTTTTGAGATTTTCAAGAGGAATAAAGCCAGCTGTTTCAACAGCTGTTGAAAGCCCTGCTTGTTTACTGGCTTTTAAAAGCTCCTTGGCAAAATCTGGTTGAAGTAAGGCTTCACCACCAGAAAGGGTGAGGCCACCACCAGATTTTTTATAAAAAACGCTATCTCTAATGACTTCATCAAAAATCTCTTTAACGGTTACGGAGTGGCCGATAAGCTGAAGTGCTTCTGTACAACACACTTCTGCACAGTGTCCACAATGATTGCAAAGGGCAGGATCGATAAAGAGCTTATCTGCTTTTAGTTGAATAGCCCCTAGAGGACAAGCCATTAAACAGCGACCACAATGGATGCAGTCAATAGGCTTGTAGAGAAGCTCGGGGGAAGCAGTATGGGATTCGGGATTACTACACCACTTACAACGCAGTCCACAGCCTTTAAAGAATACAATTGTTCGCATACCTTTTCCATCATGTAAGGAGAAACGTTGAATGTTAAATACATTTCCCCTTTGAGACCAGTTAATTGTTTCCATAGCTTATACTCCTTCGTCCGCTTGTTCCGTACGGTTAATGATGTCATCCTGAACACCAGGATCTAGGGAAACAAATTGAGCGCTATAACCTGCCACTCTGACTACTAAGTGTTTATACTGTTCAGGATGCTCTTTGGCCTTGAGAAGGGTTTCACGGCTAATAACATTAAATTGAACATGCATTCCTTTTTCATCAAAATAGCCCATTACAAGATGAGCTAAATGACGAAGTCCCTTTTCACCTTGTAAAACGCTGGGGTGGAATTTTTGGTTGAGAAGTGTACCATTAGAGGCGATTTCGTGATTAAGCTTAGCCACTGAACGTAAAACAGCAGTAGGTCCTTTGCGGTCTGCACCTGCAGATGGAGAAACACCATCTGCTAGAGGTGTACCACTCTTGCGACCGTCAGGTGTTGCCCCTACGGCAGCCCCCATTGCCACATTAATAGAGGCAGGGTATAAGCCAGGTTGGAAGGTACCCCCACGTGGATTTGTATACTTTTCTACCTCTTGACAATAAATAAGGGCAGCTTCACGGGTGAGTTGGTCTACATAATCGATGTCATTACCATACTTAGGGGCCTTATTGAGTAAGAGTTGACGAATGTACTCCCCATTGTTATAAGAGTTAATGTAAATATTGGTGTCTTCTTCTGAACTGGAAGCTATTTTCCCTTGAGAAACCAGTTCTTCTTTTACCTTTTGAGAGACCAATTGAACAAGAAGCTTTTCTTCTAGAGATAAGGAAGAAAATTGATCCTGGAAATTGGTTTGAAGCGCTTTTTTGAGATCTTTCATAGAGAGTTTCTTTTCTTTAAAGACAAGGGTGTCAATGGCTGCAAAGGCATCCCCTACATTAGCTACTCCCACACCTTGAGGGCCAGTAAAATTGTAGTGAGCACCACCCTCTTGAATGGATTTACCTCTTGCAATGCAATCCTCTACAAGAGAAGAGACAAAGGGAAGAGGGGCTCTTTCGCTATGGGCTAGGTCCACAGCATTTTCTGCATTAGCCAGATGCTTAATATAATGAGCCATCTGAATACGGTAAGCTTTTATAAAGTCCTCTATACAAGTAAAACTTTCCAGTTCACCCGTTTGAGGCCCAATTTGCTTGCCATCTAGTTTACCATTATAAAGGGTACTCTCTAAAATACGAACCACATTGACAAAACCAGAGTCATGCCAGCCTTCAGTTTTACCACCTTTTTGAGGTTCTACACAGCCAATAATACCATAATCTCTGGCGTCTTCTAGGGTAAGTCCTCGTTTGACAAGGGCAGGAATAATAATCTGATCATTGTAATAAGCAGGCATACCAGTACCTAATCGACTTATTTGAGCTGCTTTAATCACGAGTTCTTCAGGTGAATTCTCCCAGATGCGGATAGAGATAGAAGGCTGAGGAAGCTTGGTGTGATGGGTGGCTTCTAAGCACATAAAGGAGAGTTCGTTGGTAGCATCTTCACCAGTAGTCGTTTGCCCTCCCACAATAAGGTTTTGAAAAAGGGGATATCCACCAAAAGCTTTAGTAGAAGCTTCATCTCTTACTTTATTGATTTCGTTTAGCTTAACAAAGATACAGTCAATGAGTTCCTGGGCTTCTTCAGGGGTAATATAATGATTTTGTAGGTCATTTATGTAATAAGGATACATATATTGGTCAAAGCGCATAGGGGAAATAGAATGGCCATTGGACTCGATTTGAAGGACAGCATGGACAAACCAAAAAGTTTGAAGGGCTTCATAAAAGTGAGTAGCCCCATTGGCTGGAACGCGCTTACAAATCGTTGCAATACGTTCTAACTCTTGGCGACGTTTAGCATCCTTTTCAATAGTAGCAAGGCGAAGGGCCTCTTCTGAAAAACGATGCGCAAAAGAAATAATTGCCTCACTAGAAAGGATAACGGCCTCTAAGAATTTTTGGCGTTTAGAGTAGTCTGGTGAACTTTCGTCTAGAGCAAGAAGCGCTTCTTGTGCTTCTAAAATAATGCCATTAAAACCTATTTCCAAAGCTTTTTTATAATCTACTGAAATATGTCCCACACCATTAAAAAAGTAGTTATTAACAGTAAAGATATTGGTATCCATGACTTCAATCGTTTCTTTAAGCATGTAAGCCCGTGCTAATTCATTAACGGTACGTCCTTTCCAATAGGTAAAGCAGTTACGAAGCTGCTCTTTAGTCGTATCAGAAACTAGGAAGACATCCCCCTTGCGTTTAGGCATTAAATCGAATTCTTTTTCAAGCCATTGATTAGAGAATTCGGGAAAGACTTGGGCACTTCTTGCTTTTTTTGTAAAGTTACCGACGATGAGTTCATTGGGGCGAATGACAATAGGCATATGTGTTAGGATATGTTGAAGGGCTAAAGCACGCCTAATAATCATGGGCTGATTTTCAGTTTGTTGATAAGATTCCGTAACAAGTATGGCACGTTCAGATTCTATCTCAGGCGTGTCTTTGTAAAGTGCTTCAATAAGGGCTTGGATACGTGAAGTAGCTACTGTAGGTTGCAAAAGTTGCTGGTAATCCATAAGGACACCTCC
>JAEZKI010000485.1 GCA_023415525.1 Bacillota bacterium
CTCTCTAGCTGGTCTTAGCTTAACCATAGCAATAAAGGCTTCTGGTGCTCCACCCCTATAAGTTGCTGCTCCTGTTTTATCATCGCCTGCTGCTACACCTGCTAAAAAAGTCCCATGCCCTACCTCATCTCTAGAAGGGACAATGCTATAGGGATCTGCTGCTGAGAGAGCCTCATCAATCTGCTCTTTTAAATATTCGGTTCCATAGATGAAGCCAGGTGGAGGATTTCCCTCTATAGTCTGATCCCATATACCTACAATGCGTGTTGTATTATTGGCTTCCTTAAAAAGAACATTGGTATAATCAATACCTGTATCAATAAAACCAATGATAATATCTCTTCCTCTTAATTCACCATAAGGATAGTTATGAAAAACTGAAATATTGGCATCCGCTAAAGCGCCATTAGCATTTAACCCCAATGCAATAGGGACAAATAATAGCTTAAATTGTCTTTGAAAACGTTGGAAATCTTCCTCACCTCCTGGCAAGATTTCAACATCTATAATTTGTGGTGCAATAGATGTAATTAGAAGGTTAGAATAGTCTTTTTGAATCTCTTCCACATCAAATGAAGTTTGTACAATAAAGTTTTTTAGATTGCTTGGAAAGGCCTGCTGTCTCATAAATTTCTCCTTTAGATAAAATAAAATACTCAAAATCATCTAAGATCTTGAGTATTTGTGTCTTCTCTTATTATATTTATGCCCTTCTTACAAAAATATTAATACTTTTATCATTTACCATATTGATAGATAATATGGTCTATCCGCTTACTACACTCTGACTTTGTTAAATGATCCACATCCTGTCCCACCTCTAAACCATGTTTTGTACATAGACTTATCAAATACTTTTTTTGTTTAGCCGTTAATGGAACATTTTTAGGGCTTTCCCATTTCATTTTTTCTTCTTTAAACAGGTTGGCATCAATCTCTTCAAAATCCCTTTTTAAATATTCAAAGAGCTCATAGGTAGCATAGGCATCATCATAAGCCCGATGGGCATTTTCTAAAGAAATACCATAATAGTCACAAAGATCCCCTAGTCGTCTACTAGGAAGTTGTGGAAGCATCTTTCGGGAAATGACCAAAGTATCTAACCCTTCCTTTTCAAAAGGTAACCCTAATAAAGTCGCCTTGGTCTTGAGCATCCTATAATCAAAAAGAATGAGATTGTGTCCAATAAGAAACGCCTCTTTACAAAATGTAATAAAACGAGGCAGCACCTCTTCAATGGGTGGAGCATCCTTTACCATGTCATTGGTAATTCCCGTAATCCCTGTAATATACTCAGAAATTTCTTGATTTGGACAAATCAATTCATTAAAATGCTTTATGGCTTTTCCCTCTTCCACATAAACGGCGCCTATTTCAATAATATCACTATTTAATGGATGAGTCCCTGTTGTCTCTATGTCTACCACTACATATGGCCTCATGTCAGTTCTCCTTATTCTCTCTTTTTTCTTCTCTTATCTTACACCACAATGTTTTATTTGAAAATCATTTTTTCAACTCACTCTTTTCCTTAAACTTCTTATCTTAAATTTTTTCGGCAGAATTAACTATTGACAAATTTATCTAAAAGTACTTGCTTGAATTTTAAATATGCAACATATAGTATAGTATTAATGAAAAAAAGACTATATGTAGTATGCTATAACATATAGCTTTTTAAAAACAAAGGGGGAGTTTCTCATCATGAAATACTATGTTATCAAGCGTGACGGGCGCAAGGTAAGCTTTGATATTACCAAAATCCAAAATGCCATTGAACGTTCAGCTAAAAATCTTAATCTTGAAATGGATTTAGAAAGTATTTGTAAAGAGGTAAAAAACCGCATTTATCGTGATTATAAATATGAGATTAATGTGGAGCAAATCCAAGACCTCATTGAAGATACTTTAGTGGATTTACGTTTAGTCGATATTAAAAATTCATATTCTAATTATCGTAAAGAAAGAACCCGGATCCGAGATTTAAAATCTGAATTAATGGATACTGTTCATAGTATTGGTGTGGAAACAGACCGAGATAATGCCAATGTAGGCAATAACTTTTCCTCAAAATTATTAAGGATTGCCAGTGAAACCAATAAATGGCATACCCTTTCTAAAATGCCAAAAAAATTAGCTAAGCTTCATGAATTAGGAGACCTCTACTACCATGACTTAGATAGCTATAACTTAACCATTAACTGTCTACACATTGATACAGGCAAGGTTTTTGAAAATGGCTTTAATACAGGCTATGGAACGATCCGTAAGCCTAAACGCATTGAGTCGGCTGCCGAACTCAGTTGTATTTTACTTCAATCTTCTCAAAATGATATGTTTGGTGGACAATCCCACGTTAATTTTGATAATGACATGGGACCCTATGTAGCTTGTACCCGTGAAGAAATTATAAGTGAATACCAGGAGTTAGAATCTATAAAAGGAACTGAAGCCTTTGAGGAATTTGTAAACACTAAACTGATTCAAAGAGTACGTCAAGCCATGCAGGGTATTGTCTATAATCTCAATAC
>JAEZKI010000044.1 GCA_023415525.1 Bacillota bacterium
GGGTTAAATCCTCTCAAAACAGGGTTCTGTACATTTTTCATCCTACTTTCCCTCATTCATTGCTTTATTGTTTTTATCAAATAACGCAAGCTTACAATAAAAGTCTTCGAGAATTAGACGTGGGTCAATTCTTTTGTAGACACGAATAGGGCGATTAAAACCCGTATGTATATAGGCCATATCCTGAGTAATTTGAGGTGCTGGAACGTAATCAAATTCAAAACGGTGTTCATAGAGGATAAGTCCTACTGCTGGTGAGTCACCTAACACCCAGCTTTCACCCGTTCTAAAGGGACTCTTTCTAGGAATGTCTGCCTGTGAATGCGCTACTAATTGATTAAATAGGTATTTTCCAATCTCACCATAAGGCTCTACACGATATTCTAGTTCGGCAAAAGATACAGGAATCATTTCATAAACATCCTTTGGCACCTGCCATACGGGTATGGCTGAACTAAATACAACATTTGCTGCATGAATATCATTGCCTAAGTTAAATTCTACTCCACCTATTGGATACTTTCCTCCACCAATCCAAATAGCCGTTAAGCGGTTAGCAATACGTGGCTCTATAAGATAAGCACTTGCAAGGTCTGTAAGTGGCCCCATAAAAGTAACGAAAAGAGGTCTAGGATCATCTGACATGGCCTCTTTTATAATAAGTCTCGCACCTTCTGAATCGACAGGCGTTACTTTGTTGTCTAAAGGCTTATGTGCTCCTTTAAAAATCATTCCTTCTTTATCAAACTTCATAGCATCAAAGATTCTACATACTTCTTCATAACTCTTCTCCATGCTATCTAAATCCCTATCAATCCCATAGTGTGCAGCTATAATCCCCACATTATCTAGCTTAGGGCTTAGAAGCGTTTGCACAATAGCAAACTGGTCATCCCCCTCATTATAAGCATCCGTATTGGTAATAACACGTACTTCTTTTTCTTTTGGTACTTTAAATTTATATTTGTCGTAAATCATCCTCTTAACATCCTTTCTTTGACCTCTGATTAACCTTTAACAGCTCCATTTGTGAGACCTGCAATGAAATATTTTTGGAAGTAAGCAAAAACGCATAACAATGGAACTGTTACAAGACAAATCCCCGCTGAGTATTGTCCCCAGTCGATCCCCATCTCTGTTTTAAAATTAAGCAAACCTACAGGTAAGGTTTTAATATCCATAGAAGCTGCAGTTGTAATGTTCGCCCACATTAATTCCCCCCAGTTATTGATGAAAGTAAATACAATAACAGTTGCAATAGCTGGTTTTACAAGGGGTAAGATAATTTGTATAAAAAGGTTAAACTCTGTACTTCCATCAATACGTGCTGATTCAATCAATTCGCTTGGAATGGTTTCAAAAAACTTCTTAAAAATATACATACTAAAAGGTATTTGCCATGCTGTATAAGGTAAAATAATGGTCCATATATTACCTACTAAACTCATTTTAGTCATCATACTATATAACGAAATATAAATAGCTATACCTGGGATAAAAGTAAAAGTCATAAAAATCATAATAATGGTTTCAGAATAAGGTATATGCATTTTTGCTAATGCATACCCTCCTAAAAGGGCTACAATACAAGTAATCAAAACCGAAATGACAGTCACCACAATACTATTCATAAAATAATCGCCTAAATGTCCCGTGTTCCAAGCATTTAGGTAGTTAATCCATTGTGGCTCTTTAGGTAAGCCAAACAAATTAACAAAGAACTCTTTATTGGATTTAAGAGAAGTAAATATCATAAATAATAATGGATATATAACGATTGCTGTACATATAACCATTATAGTTTGAGCAATCCATTTCATCTTTTTACTTGCTTCAAAGGCTGAATTATTGTTCATAACTCTCTCCTTTCACTATTTTTTTAACAATAATCATGCTCATTAGAACAATAAGCACAAAAATCATTGCCATGGCTGTTGCATACCCAAATTTATTAAAGGAATAAGCATTTTGTAAAATCCACATAGGCATAACGATAGAGAATTTACCTGGCCCACCATTTGTTAGTGCAACTACTGTATCATAGATTTTCAAACCAGACATAAGGGCAAAAACAGCACTTAATTGTACAAACGGCATAATAAGAGGTAAAATTATCTTTCTAAAAATTCTTAAGTCTGTTGCGCCATCTACTCTTGCTGATTCAATAACAGATTGATTAATACTTTGCATGCCTGCAAAACATAAAATCATGGTTAGTCCCACTTGCTTCCATGCTGAAACAAATAATATACAATTAAGAACGGTACTTTTGTTGGTAAGCCACGCTGTCTGTAAATCACCTAACCCTATTACACCTAAAACTTTGTTTAAAATACCCATATCTGGTTCATAGACAAAACAAAAAATGAGCCCTGTAATAACAGCAGGTATCATACTTGGTGAAAAAAGTATTGTGCGATAAAAAGCACCACTTCTTCTACCTATATAGAGTAAAATCCAAGCAAGGAGTACTCCTGTGATTACACTAATAACCGAAGATATAAATCCTAAGTAAACAGAATTCTTAATGGCTAATAAAAATGTCCTATCTGTTAATGCCTTCATATAATTTGTTAATCCTATAAATTCACGTTCTCCAAAACCATCCCATTTATGAAAAGATAAAAATATCCCATCAAAAAAGGGAAGAATACAAAATATAAAATATATAATGATAGCTGGCATTAAAAATAGGAAACCTATGCGCATATATTTATTTTCTAATCTAGTTCGTGGTGTCTTATTCAAACTTTTCACTCCTTAAGCGTTTATATTCCTCTTCAATAGTAGCTGGATAAGCAAACTCTCGTTTATTTATCCAGCTAAAATGATTTACCTATTTTTCAATTTCTTGCCTTAAACCTTCTAAAATCTCTAGCATATTATCAATAGATTCCCCTGCACAAACTGCACCTACTAAATCATTTTGGATCATACTATTGATTTCTGCTGATAAGTTTTGG
>JAEZKI010000157.1 GCA_023415525.1 Bacillota bacterium
GAATAGTAGATATTGGGATGCCTAAGCAATTGGTAGAAAAAACATCCTCTATTTATTGGGATATCAATAAAGAGGAGATGAAAAATTGCCTACCCGTGCGTTATACTAGAAGCAATAAAGGCACCTATGGGAAGGTGTTAATAATTGGTGGGCAAATGGGTATGTCAGGAGCCATTACACTAGCCAGTTTAGCGGCCCTTAAAGTGGGGGCTGGTTTAGTAACTGCAGCAGTTCCACAGTGTATTCACGCCATTGTTGCCAGTCAGTTGATAGAGGTTATGGCACTTCCGTTAAAAGATCGAGAAGGACATTTTGACGAGGAAGCAGTGTCAAAGGTTAGTGATATACTGGTTTCAAAAGACATTGTACTTATTGGACCAGGCTTAGGACGGACAGAAGTAGCCCAAAAGTTAGTATTACAAGTATTGACTAGTGACAAGCCTTGCATAATAGATGCAGATGGGCTTGTGGTCTTAAGGGGAATGCTTGAAATACTTAAGGAAAGAAAGAAACCTGTTATTTTGACACCTCACCCAGGGGAGATGGCAGCTCTAACAGGATTAAGTATAGAAGCTATATTAGAGAACCCTATAAAGGTTGCTCGTGATTTTGCTATGAAATATCAAGTGGTAGTCGTACTAAAGACAGAAAGAACACTAGTAGTAGAACCACAGGGAACTGTATATATTAATACAAGGGGAAACAGTGGAATGGCAAAAGGCGGTTCAGGAGATGTCCTTGCAGGTGTTATAGCAGGGTTAATGGCTCAAGGACTTTTACCTGCAGTAAGTGCACAGCTAGGTGTGTATCTTCATAGTAGAGGAGGGGACTTGCTCAAAAAGGAGAAGACGGAGTATACTTTTTTGCCAACAGATTTATTTGAAGGGATACAGAAGGCTTTTAAAGAACTTATTGGGCATTAAGTTAATATAGGGGGGTAGGGGTTATGCGAGCTGCAGATATTATGAAAAGAGAGGTTATTTCAGTAGGGCAAGATGAGTCTCTAATAGATGTCTTAACTGTGTTATTGGAAAATAATATTAGCGGAGTACCTGTTGTTAATGAAAAACAAGAGATTGTGGGAATATTAACAGAAAAAGATTTAATAACAAACAGAAAAGTATGGAACATTCCTTCATATATTGAGTATATACAGAGTATATTATCTATAGATGGGAAGTTGCAGCAATTAAAAATAGAACCTGTTCAAAAGCTATCTGCAAAAGATATTATGTCCTCGCCTGTTTATACTGTAGGAGTAGGAAGCTCTATTGAGGAGATTGTTTGTATAATGGTGAATAGGCGAATCAATCGTATACCCGTTGTAGATAAAAAAAGAAGAATAGTAGGTATTATAGGTAGAAGTGATTTACTTCCCTTACTGATTAATCAATTAAGGAGGTAACATGTTTAAGGTACAGAAGGTTGTAATAGAACTACTTATACTCATGACAACCTTTAGTTTTGTTGGATGCATTGGAAAAATAAAAGAGGCCAGTCTACCAGAAGCTTTAAATAATATAAAAAGTTATGAGGCTTATGCAACCATAACTTTTTTAGCAGAAGGACAAGAAAATAGCTTGGAGATGGAGCAGAATGTAGAAATAGGTGGAAAATATCAATTAACTATTAAAAAACCCCCTCATTTAAAAGACTATATTCTTTACTTTGACGGAGAAAAAATAAGGGAGTATAATCCTAAGAGTCAGAAGGAAACTTTAGCTGAAGCAAGTCATGCCCGTAATGAAACCATGCTTTCAACGTTTATAGAACGCTATAGAGAGAATAAAGATATACTTACTTCCAAGAGGACCCTAGATGATAAAGAAGTATTTGTAATAGAAGCAGGAATACCAGGAGGTTTTAAGTACCTAGCTAAGCAGAGAGTTTACTTTGAACAAGAACATTTCTCCCCGATAAAGATGGAAATATTAGATAGTCAGGGGAATAAAACCATACAAATTGAGTATAAAGATTTTAAGTATAATTCAGAGATAAAGTGGGATATTTCATAGAATATCTCAAGGAGGTAAAAATGAGTTCTCTTAGACCACGTGTTGTTGCGGAAATTAGTGTAGATGCTATAAAACATAATTATAGGCAAATTAGAAGTATTATCCCCAAGCATACGGAGATAATGGCTATTATTAAAGCAGATGGCTATGGACATGGAGCTATTGAAGTTGCTAAGATTCTTCAAGAACAAGGAGTTAATCGTTTTGCTGTAGCCATTGCAAAAGAAGGAGAAGAGCTTAGAAAAGAAGGAATTATTTCTCCTATTCTCATTTTAGGCTATACACCTAAGGCAGATATTCAAACTTTGATTGAGAATGATTTGACACAAACTGTTTTTTCTTATGAGATGGCTAAATATATCTCAGAAGAAGCTAAAAAGCTCAATAAGACTGTTAACATTCACTTAAAAGTGGATACAGGTATGGGGAGAATTGGTTTTATGTCTTCTTCTCAAAGTATTGAAGAGGTCAAAAAAATAGCAGAGCTTACCCATATTAATATGGAGGGGATTTTCACTCATTTTTCTACTGCTGATGAAGAAGATCCTACTTATACGAAAGAGCAGTGGAGTATTTTTGAAGGCTTTTTAATGGAGTTAGAGGAGGTAGGCATTCATCTGCCTATTATGCATGCTGCTAATAGTGGTGCAATTTTGTCTCATGCCTATACCCATCTGAATGTGGTAAGACCAGGAATCATTCTTTATGGTTATTACCCTTCTGGCTATTTACAAAATAAAGTACTTGATTTAGAGCCAGCTATGACACTTAAATCACAAGTAGTGCATGTTAAGGAATTACCGGAAGGTCATTATGTTGGCTATGGTAGAAAGTTTTATACAAAAGAAAAGACGAAAATTGCCACAATCCCTATTGGCTATGCAGATGGCTATTCTAGGAGATTGGCAGAAAAGGGAAGAGTATTAATCCGTGGTCAATATGCTCCTGTTGTTGGTAATATTTGTATGGATCAGTTTATGGTAGACGTAACAGCTATAAAAGGGGTTAAGGTAGAAGACGAAGTGGTTATCTTTGGTAAACAAGGGGATAAGTTTATTCCTATAGAAGAGTTAGCTGAGGCATTAGGGACTATAAATTATGAAATTATGTGTATGATTGGAAAGCGCGTTCCACGATTGTATGTTTAATAAGAAAAAAATAAAATAACATCGTATAGAGTTATGAAAAAATGGCAAAAATAATAATAGCTAGAGTAGGAGTAAATCACGATGTTAGGTGGGAGTGATTTGCAATGACTGAGTCAAGAAGTAATACAAAGGCCAATGGCTTAGAGACACCCAAAGGTGCTGCTAGCAAAATTAAAATCAATACGATGAAAAAAGGATATCAAGAGATGGCAGATATCAACTTATCACTTTCAAGACTTTATTTTGAAGTAGAAAGAGAGGTCGAGTCTTATTACGATCGTATAGCGGAGTGTGAGTAAAGGTGCAAGTAAAACGCGGAGATATATTTTATGCAGATTTAAGTCCAGTAATTGGTTCAGAACAAGGCGGTATTCGTCCAGTTCTTGTAGTACAAAATGATGTTGGTAACAAATTTAGTCCTACAGTAATCTGTGCGGCTATAACTTCCAAGATTAATAAAGCAAAGCTTCCTACTCATGTGGAGATTGATGCAGCAGAGTATGAACTTGTGAAAAATTCTGTTATCCTTCTTGAGCAAATTCGGACGATTGATAAAAGAAGACTAAAAGAAAAAATCTGCCATTTAGATGATGAGCTTATGCTTCAAGTAGATAGGGGTATTAAAATTAGCTTTGCAATAAATACATAAAATGTATAAAGAGGCTGTACAGTGCCTCTATTTTTTTGCCCTTTAATAAAAGATCAGGTTTGAATATAATTATTATGAGTTTAAAAGAAAAATGAAGTATGATAGAATAGAAAAATGCATAAAAAGGGAAGGAGGAGTTTCATGGAATTACAAGGTGTTTATACACAGTTAGGTATTTTATTCCTATTACTTGTTCTGGGGTATTTATTAGGAAAGATTCAGGTTATTACAAAAGAAGGGACCCAGGTATTTTCTAGTTTTGTTGTTAAGGTATGTATGCCAGCCCTTATTATTTCTGGCATGCTTATTCCAGCAACTCCAGAGAAGCTACAGCGCGCTTTTTTATTATTAGGTATAGCTACCTTAAGTTATATTTTAGCTGGAATAGTAGGCATAATAATGGCTAATTTATTGGGGAAGGATAAAGCTGTAAAAGGAATTTATAGTTATGCTATAACCTTTTCAAATTGTGGATTTATGGGAATTCCTGTTTTACAAGCCATTTATGGAACAGAAGTTATTTTTTATGTGGTGGTACATAATATAATTTTTAATGTTTTGGTCTATACTTTAGGTATAAAGTTATTGAGTAGCCATTTAGAAGGCAGGCAGTTTTTTAAATTAAAAGCACTTATCAATCCAGGGACGGTAGCAAGTGTTTTTGGAATGGGGCTATTTATGCTGAATTTATCGATGCCTCAGTTTCTTTTGGGTGCCATAGAACAGGTGGGTGGACTTTGCACACCTCTTTCCATGCTTGTTATAGGAGCACTACTGAGTGAACTTCCCTTTTTACAAATGTTTAATAATAAAAAGACATATATATTAGCCAGTGTACGCCTAATCATTTTGCCGTTATTTACATGGGTGCTAATAAAATATATATTAAAGGTAGAGGATCCTTTTTTGTTAAATGTCCCTGTTATTATTGCTGGGATGCCTGTAGCTACCAATGCAGGGCTTATGGCCAAGGAGTATGGAAGTGATGCGACCCTAGCATCAC
>JAEZKI010000457.1 GCA_023415525.1 Bacillota bacterium
CCCGTATTCTGCAAATAGTGATTTCCTATGGGTCTAAAATAAAAGCTATCGCCCTTTTTCGCACGATACTTTTTATTTCCAATATGAACATAAATATTGCCTGCTATGACATAACCAAACTCTTCGCCTTCATGTGGCGCATCAATAGTAGATTGCCCACCTGGTTCAATATTTATAAGAATAGGTTCCATATCATTCTTTTGTGCATTAGGAATAAGCCAAGTAATCATATTCCCATCTTCTTTATCTTCTTTTTCAAAAACATCTTGTTTTGTAAAAACAATCTTTTCCTGACTAGACTCATTAAAGAAATCCTTTAAGTTTGTTCCTAGACATTCTAATATATCAATAAGTGTGGCAATAGATGGGGAAGTTAGTCCTCTTTCAACTTGCGATATAAAACCTTTTGAAAGCTCACATCGATCAGCAAGTTCTTCCTGAGTGAGTCCATTTTTCTTTCTTAACTGGTTAATTTTATTACCAATATCCACCTTTAACCCTCCTTAATCTTTTATGTTTTTAACTGTTTATAAACTTTTTGTTTACAGGTATTAAACTTACCTATCAAATTATAACGACTAATATACTAAACGTCAATACAAAATCTCCAAAAATATATCAAGATAAAACATTTTGTTTAGCATGAGATGTATTAATTGCCCACTACCTTGTTACGACTAGCTTTTAACACCTACTTTTTTTGCAAATTAGAGTCACTTTTATCTGTATACAGCGAAATATTTTAAATACACCATAATTTTTGAACTATGTCAACAGGTACTCATTCTATAAAATAAGTTTAGTTATACTCACTTTATTTTTCGAATAAAGCTTAGTCTCTATTCTTTTACCTTTCATCAAAAAAGGTAGTTCCCTCTTAATAATAAGGAACTACCTATGGTATTTCATATATTCTTTTTTCTCTTACTGCCCTAGAGCGCTAACTTGACCTACCCATGGTTTTTCAAAACTCATTTTGCATTTATTGTATAATACAATACTATCATAGATTTTTTGTTCTAACTCATTTTTTGTATAAACTGCTTCATCATAATCAAGTTGACTAACAAGTTTAGCTTTAAACTGAATGTCTAACTTAGCTAGCTCTCCTTCTTTAATAAGTAATTGTTCCTTTGCAACAGCAATGGATTTCTCTGTATTTAATAAAGTCGTATAGGTAGCTATTATAGCTTGTTTGTAAGATTTTTTAGCTTGTTCTATATTATTTACATTTTGAACACTACCTGCTTTAGCATCTTCAAGGTCAGACTTAAAAACCATTGGTCCATTCAATAGAGCGTCAATCCTTGCTTCATTACTATATTCAGCTATTTTTTGGCTATACTCTGTTAATTTACCAGCCATACTTGTTGCATACCCCTCAATAGATCCTTTAAACTCAAGAGGTGTATACTCAATAGTCTCTTCTAACATGTAACTATCAGGTTTAATGTTCGTATTAATCTCAAAGTTTTTTTGTAATTGTTCAAAAGTTTGTACTGCCTTATCTTTTTCTACCTTAGTAGCCTCTAAGTCTGCTTTTACCTTTTGATAAGCTAGATTATCTAGAAGGCCATTCTCCTTTTGTATATCTGCCCGACGCATATATTTTTGTTGTAAAGCAATTTTCTCATCTAAGAGTCTTATTGCTTTTTTCTGTGTCACCATCCCATAGTATTGATTGGTGATATCATAAGTAATTTTATCTTTTATAAAGTCTTTATCTTGCTCATTTTTTAGCTTAGAATAATAGGTTGCTTGATATTGATTAACTAATCCTTTTACACTTAAACTATCCATTTGTGCTTTATACTGCTCTAAAGCAGCTGCATTATTTGACAACTCTAAACTATAAGTATAGGCTGCATCAATAGCCTTTGCTAAGCTTAAAACTACCTTTTCTTCATTGGGTTTGTTAGTTGTGGTTGTTGCTGTCTCTATGGCATAGACAGGTGTCATAGCTAATAAACTGCTTAATAATACAATTGCTAACTTCTTTATTAATCTCTTCATCTGATCTCCCCCTGATTATTTAATTTATTATTCATCTCTTAATGCTTCTACAGGATCTAGCTTAGCTGCTTTGTAAGCTGGATAAACACCAAATACAATACCTACTAAACTGGATATTCCCACTGAAAGCACCACCATTCCTACGGTTATTTTGGCCACTACCTCAATAAGTGCTCCTAACATAATGCCCCCTAAATACCCCATTATCATTCCAATAATACCACCAATTATAGTGAGCATCAATGCTTCCACAAGGAATTGATAAAGTATCTGCTTATCTGTAGCCCCTAAGGCTTTTCTAACACCAATTTCCTTAGTTCTTTCTTTTACTGTAACTGTCATAATATTCATAATTCCAATACCGCCTACTAAAAGGGAGACAGCTGCCACAAGACTAATAAATAGGTTCATTGTATTTATAACATTATTAATGGAATCCATTTGACCTAACATGGCATCGGCACTAAAAATATCCTTTTTCCCATGTCTCTTCTCTAATACACGTGTAATAATGCTACTATACTCATTGGGGTCCTTTCCATCCTCTACAATAACAAAGCTACTAAAGCTAGCCCCGTCACCAAAGGCTACTAGAGGATCAAGAGTAGAAAAAGGCATATAACCCATAATAGGCATCATCTCAGCTGGCACTACACTTGGGGTATTATTCTCTACAACACCGATAACTTCTAAGCTTTGATTTTCTCCACCTACGTTTACCTCTAATGTCTTACCAATAACAGACTCTGCTTTTGTACGATTAAATAATTTTTTTACAGATAGTTCATCGATAATAATAACAGGTGTTCTAAGCTGGTCATCTGTTTCTGAAATCATTCGCCCAGCTACCATATTAAAAGGTTCTACCTTGGTAACTTCTTCAGTGAGACCAAAGAGCATAATCTCTTTTGTTTCTTTTTTATAATTGGTGAGGCTTCCCCAATACTGATTATGATAGTTCATAGCTGCTTTAATCCCATCAATACTTCTCAGTTCTTCCAGGTCATCTACTGTAATCATATCTTCTCTTGTATAGCTTCGTGAATTGAGTTGAATGGTTCCCTTACCCATTTGATCAAATTGCCCATTAATATAATCCTTTAACCCTTCACCTACACTTAGAATAACAATAACAGCACCTATTCCAATGAACATTCCCAACATCGTTAGAAAGGTTCTTAATTTATTGCTCTTAAGTTGCCTAACGGCTCCTCTTATTGTTTCATTCATCAGTAACCTCTCCTTCTATTCATATCTTAATGCTTCTATTGGTTCTAATTGTGCGGCTTGATAGGCTGGGTAAACACCAAACACCAAACCTATAAAAATAGAAATACCACTTGAAAATAAAATCATTCCAGCCGTAAGCTTGGCAGGTATATCAAATTGTGCCCCTATAAGCATGGCACCAATGTAGCCTATAAGCATTCCAATAAGACCTGCAATAACTGTTAACATCAAAGCTTCTATTAAGAACTGTCTTAAAATGAGCCCATTGGTAGCTCCTAAGGCCTTTCTCACACCAATCTCCCGTGTTCTTTCCTTTACGGTTACAAGCATAATATTCATAATTCCTACACCCCCTACTAGTAGGGATATACTTGCTACTGCACCAATGAATAAAGTGATAATATCCAGCATTTGATTAATCATATCTAATTCTTGAGCTAAGGTCATTACCTCATATTCATCTTTTTGTTGATGTCTTTTATTTAGGAAATTACGAATCTTTGCGCCAGTTTCTTTTGCATCATAGTCTGAATTCGCAATACCATCTACATAACTATAGCCTTCCGTATATTCACAAATGAGAGATAAGGTTTCAACTGGAGCATAGAGCTTTTGCCTAGCTATTCTTCGTTCCAGTGTTTCTTTGGTTTCTGTCATCTTTATGTTTGTCTTATACACCCCTACAATTGTAAATTGATTTTCTTGCCCATTAAGGGTTATACTCACATCTTCACCTATTATACTTTTATAATCGGTTTTATTAAAAATAACCTTTGCAAAATAATCAGGTACAACGAGAGCCTTAGCATAGGCTCTATCATCATCTGATGTAAGAAATCTTCCTGCCAAAAGTTCATCTTTAGCAATCTCTTCAGGGTACTTTGGGTCAGAACCATATAGTTGGAGCGAAATCTCATTATGCTTCTTATCATAGCCCTTAGCCCCAGCACCAATGCCTCCCATAACTATTTTAATCTCTGGCATGGAATTCATAAGTTCAATATCTTCCTCTGTTATAAGATTATGGCTATCACCTGATTTAGTATAGGCATAGAAAGCACCCATACCAATATCTTCTCCAACTGAGGACATCATTCCTTTAAAGCCTTCACCTAAGCCTAGTATCATAATAACTGAGCCAATCCCAATAAACATCCCTAGCATAGTTAACAGGGTTCTTCCTTTATTGGTAATCAGCTGCCTCATGGCAAAAATAATACTTTCACTTAAACTCATACTTATACACCTCGCCTATTCAGTATGGGCGTATCCTCGATGATAATACCATCTCTAAATACAACTTTCCTTTTGGTATACTGAGCAATATCTGGTTCATGAGTAACCATAACAATGGTTACTCCTAAATCATTGAGGCGTTGGAAAATATTCATAATCTCTACACTGGACTTACTATCTAGATTTCCTGTAGGTTCATCTGCCAATATAATGGCTGGATTATTAACAAGTGCTCTTGCAATAGCTACCCTTTGTCTTTGTCCACCAGATATTTCATTAGGTGTATGTTTCACACGATTTCCAAGACCTACCTTAATAAGTGCATCTATTGCCCTTTCTCTTCTTTCTTTCGGTTTAATACCTGCATACATCATGGGAAGCTCTACATTCTCTGTAATGGTCAACTTAGGCAGTAAATTAAATGCTTGAAAAACAAATCCTATTTTTTGATTACGAATTT
>JAEZKI010000492.1 GCA_023415525.1 Bacillota bacterium
ACCGTTAGTTTAGATGATTATAGAGGAAGTATAGGCTGTGAAGAAAAGAAGCCAGCTTTTGATTATTATGCCGCAGTTGAAGTTTCAGCCCCTGAACAATTAGCACCGGATATGGAGACCATCACCTTACCTAAGGGGAAATATATTGTATTCACCTATAAGGGAAGAGCAAAGGATTCTTTGCAGCCTGTTATGGAGTATATTTATAAAGAATGGTTTCCAGAGGCTAGCTGCCAGTTCAATGAACAGGCACCCTTTGACTTTACCCGCTATAGCGAGGAGGTTGATGAAAAGGGGCATTCCCTTATTGAGGTTTGGATTCCGATTATTGGATAGAAGAAAGAATATTGACACAATACATAACATGTTATATAGTTTTAAATATAATATGTTATGTATTTTTTATGGGAAGAAATAAGTGAGGGAGTAGGATGTTAGATCTTAAAAATCAAGATGAGCGTTATATGATTTATGGTATGCTTTTTGCATTAAGCAATAGGATTCAAACTTATGGGGATAGTCAATTTAAGGAGATTACATTAAAACAGCATTTTATGCTAACAGCTATGGAGCTTTTTGGAGAAGTAAAGCCTACCTTAAAAGAATTGGCGGATCTAATTGGATGCTCTTATCAAAATGTAAAGCGTATGGCAGTAAACTTGGAGGAGAAAGGGTATCTTCAAATAGAAGTAGATGCTATAGATAAGAGAAAACTACGTTTAATGAGAACAGATAAATTTGAAATTTTAATAAATGAAAAGCAAGAAAGTACAAAGGTCTTTATAAATAGTCTCTATAAAGGGATTACCAAGGAGCAGTTAAAGGTGACATTAGAGACACTACTCCATATGGAGCAAAATATAGGGGGACAGGTAACATGCAAAGTAGAAGAATAGGAAAGGGGAGAAGAAAAATGATGGCTATAGGTAGTTTATTTCTTGTAATAGGCGGATTATTGATTTATTGGGGAATAGAGTATTCACCTTATAAAGTAGGATTTGACAAGGAGATGCAAGCAAGACTTAAGGCTACTACTGGTAATGAAGCTCTTTGTACCAAAGAGGAGCTTGGTAAACTGCCAGAAGCCTTAAGAAAGCATTGCGAAAAGATTGGATTAGTAGGTAGTCCTAAGTATAAGGGAATCAATTGTGTTTTTAATCAAACTCATTTTGTCTTTAATGATGAGACAGAAACCTTATTAAAGATGGACTATGATTTATGGCTTTTTTATGATGAGCCTTTTCGAAGTGCTTATTGCAAGTCTTCAATGTATGGTATCCCTTTTGATGGCATGGATTATTGTACGGACACAAAGGAGGGGGGGATGAAGGGTATTGTAGGGAAGGCATTACAAATCTTTGATATACATAATGAACAAATGTATGTGGCAGGCCTTATTTCTTGGCTAGCAGAGTCAGCTGCATTAAACCCTAGTGTTTTACTTTCACCTTATGTGAGCTATGAAGAGCTGGATAAAAACCGAGTACAGGCTACTGTTTCTTATAACGGCGTAGAAGGAACGGGCATCTTTACAGTAAATGAAGAAGGACTACTTTGCCAATTTGAAAGTGATGAAAGGCAAGTGGAGGAAATAAATGGGAAGATGACACCCATAGGTTGGCGAGCAGAATATGAAACCTTTATGCCAGGAGAGACTTTTAAAAGACCACAGATTATAAAAGCCATAAAGGTTTACCCCAATCGAGAGGTCATCTACTTAGAGGCCAATGATTCAGAGCTTTACTGTTATTAGGTCTATTAAATTGGTGATTTTAAAGCAATAAGTTTCAGAAATTCTTCCATAGATGGTGAAAGCCATCTGTTTTTTTTGTAAACAATGTGGATATAGATAGGAGGAATTGAGGCTGCCACTGGAAGTCTATAGAGTAGGCCATTAGTCAGTTCTTCTTTAACGGCTATTTCAGGAAGAAAGGTAATGCCTAAATCAGATAACGTAAAATGTTTAACAACTTCTGTATTTTCGGACTCAAAGAGAATCCTAGGAGTAAGACCTTCCTTTTCAAAAAGCTGAATTAAGAGTTTGCGATAACTACAAGTGGGTTCAGTGGCAATAAAAGTTTCTGTGGCTAAGTTAGTAAGTGGAAAGGGTGTAGAAGGTAGAGATAAATGACGAGTAGAGCAGAAGAAGCCCAAAGGTGTAGAGAAGGTAGGACCAGTGAGAAAGTCAGGAGGAGTGGCGTTAAAGTCCATAAATAAGCCAATATCAGTAGCCCCACTTTTTATACCCTCTATGATTTGTTGGGTTGCAGCTGTAGTAGTAGAAATAGTAACCTGTGGGTAAAGCTTACAGTAATCTTTAATCAAACCAGGCAGAAAATGAGTACATAAAGAGCTAATACCCATTAGACGAAGAGGCCCCATAGGTAGTTGGGTTTGGGAGAGAACCTGCTTACTTTCTTCGGCTAAGGCAATGATTTGAGAGGCATAGTCTAAAAAAAGAACGCCAGCTTCCGTTAAACGAATGGAAGAGCCAATACGATCAAAAAGAGGAACTTGTAATTCTTCTTCTAATTGCTTGATTTGAAAGGTAATCGTAGATTGAACATAGCCAAGTTGTTCAGCAGCTTTGCTAAAGCTATGGGCCTTGGCAACTGTTTTAAAGCTTATTAGATTTCTAAGTTCCATGAAAAGTCCCCCTCACACCTATCGACAAAATTGATAGGCATTATTCATACTATTAATTTTACTGATATTTAAACTTATGATACAGTTTATTTATCAAAACAGCAAGTTAAAAGGGGAGAATAAAATGAAAAGAATATTAGTATTATTGGGGAGCCCACGTCAAAAGGGAAATACAGCTTTAATGGCAGAAGCCTTTATAAAGGGGGCAAGAGAAGCAGGAAACAGCGTCACAGCCTATTCTATAGGCAAACGTGAGATTCGTCCATGCAAGGCCTGTGATTATTGTCAAAAACATGGTGGAGAGTGTGTTCAAAAAGAGGATATGAGGGAGCTATATGAGCTTCTACAAAGTCACGATACACTGGTTATGGCTTCACCTGTGTATTATTTAGGGATGCCAGGTAATCTAAAAAATGTGATTGATCGTACTTATGCAGAAAGCGCCAAAGGACGTAAGATTAAATATGCTGCTTTATTAACAGCTGCTTGTAAAAAAGAAAGTGAAGTAACAGAAGTTTTAAATGATTATTATAGACGACTAACCGCTTATTTGGGCTGGGAAGATAAAGGAATGGTAAACGCTTTAGGTGTAGAAAATCCTGGAGAGATTGAAAATACATGTTGGTTAAAGGAAGCCTATGAATTAGGGAAAAATATATAGAGGAAGACAAGATAGGGTAAAAAGAAAGACTAAAAAGAAGGACTAAGAGTCAAAGAATAATTCTCTAGAGCTAGAGTTTAAATCTAACGGAGAGAAAGT
>JAEZKI010000500.1 GCA_023415525.1 Bacillota bacterium
GGTAAATTTTCATGGGAAACATCAAGTCACCATGAATACCTTGTTCTTTAAAAAAACTACGATTGAGATTTTCCATAAAAGCTCCTTTAGCAATTTTATGTTATAGAATAGCAGATATCTATAAGAAGTTTAATCTTAATATTAGTATACTACTATTATTAGAAAACTCAATAAAGGATTTATGACTTCAAGAATTAGTGCCTAAAATAGAGAAACAGATAGAGAAAAGGAGAAAGAGTATGGAAAAGCAATGGTGGAAAAAGGTTGTAGCCTATCAAGTCTATCCAAGGAGCTTTATGGATAGCAATGGGGATGGAATAGGGGATTTAAGAGGTGTTATAAGTAAGTTAGATTACTTAAAGGACTTAGGAATAGATGTGATTTGGTTATCACCTGTTTATGCTTCACCTAATGAAGATAATGGCTATGATATTAGTGATTATCATGCCATTATGGAAGAGTTTGGGACCATGGCTGATTTTGATGCCCTTTTAAAAGAGGTTCATCAAAGAGGAATGAAACTTATTATGGATTTGGTCATTAATCATACCAGTGACGAGCATGCTTGGTTTGTTGAATCAAGGAGCTCAAAGACTAGCCCAAAAAGAGACTGGTATATATGGAGAAAGCCAGTAGAGGGTAAGGAGCCTAATAACTGGGCCAGTATTTTTGGAGGCTCAGCTTGGAAATATGATGAGGGGACTGGAGAATATTATTTACATCTCTTCTCTACTAAGCAGCCAGATTTAAACTGGGAAAACAAAGAAGTAAGAGAGGCTCTTTATGAGATGGTTAATCAATGGCTAGATAAAGGAATAGATGGTTTTCGAATTGATGCCATTAGTCATATTAAGAAAGCTGAGGGATTACCCAATTTACCGAATCCAGGAAGGCTTGAATATGTTCCATCCTTTAGTCTGCATATGAATCAACCAGGTATTCTCACCTTTTTAAATGAATTAACAGAAAGGACTTTTGCCAACTACGATATTATGACAGTAGGAGAAGCCAACGGCGTAGTTGCTCATGAAGGAGAAGATTGGGCAGGGGATAAGGGTGCCTTTAATATGATTTTCCAATTTGAGCATCTGGACTTATGGGTGGATGAAGGCAGTGAAGAAGTAGATAATCCTTATAGAGTGGATGCTTTACATCTCAAGAAGACGCTGTCTAAATGGCAAGAGGTACTTTATAACAAGGGATGGAATGCTCTTTTTATGGAAAATCATGATTTGCCTCGGATGGTTTCACGATTAGGGGATGAAGGGAAGTATTGGGCAGAAAGTAGTAAGGCGCTGGCTATGATGTATTTCCTAATGCAAGGGACTCCTTTTATTTATCAAGGGCAAGAGATTGGTATGACCAATATTCATTTGCCACGTATAGAGGATTACAAGGATATACAAACCATTAATACCTACAAAAAAGCTCTTGAACAAGGTAAGACAACCCAAGAAGCTTTAGAAATTGTTTGGAATGATACAAGAGACAACTCCCGTACACCCATGCAATGGAATGAGGAGCCATCGGCTGGCTTTACTACAGGAACACCATGGTTTCAAGTCAATCCTAATTACAAAAAGATTAATGTAGAGGCGCAACAAAAAGATCCTCATTCTATATTGAATTTCTATAAAGCACTTATAAGGATAAAGAAGAGCTATCCTGTTTTTGAAGAAGGTTATTATAAGCTCTTATTAGAGGAAGATGAAGACCTCTTTATTTATACACGTACCACAGAAGAGGAGCAAGTGCTTATTATGTGTAATCTTTGTGTAGAAGAAAGAAGCTTTCAAGTAGACTATTTATTGGAGTCCAATCAATTGCTTTTAAGTAACTATGAAGTAGAACCACATGGACCAAGCCATGCAATAAAATTAAGAGCTTATGAGGCAAGACTATATAAGTTGATTTAAAGAAAGGCCCAATAAAATAACTCTAAAAAATCCAAGGCCCCTGTCTATTTGACCAGGGGCCTTTTTGGAGCAGTCTAATTAGAATGAATTAAATGAATATAAAATAAAAACATACTTTTATCGTAAGAAAATCAACTTTCTAAATAAAATTGATAAAAAAATCAACTTTAATCTAATTAATGTGCATTCAATATTTATGAAAACTACTATAAGATAGAGTTATCAAAGAAATAGAAGTTTAAAAACTATTTTATAGGGGGAAATATCATGAAAATGAAAAAGAAACTTTTGGTATCACTTGTAGCAGCGACTATGGCATTAGGTTTAGCAGGTTGTGGAGCTAAAACTGAAGCGCCAGCAACAGCAACTGAAAAAGCAGCTCCAGCAAAAGAAGAAGCAGCAGCTCCAGCAAAAGAAGAAGCAGCGGCTCCAGTAAAAGAAGAGGGTGGCTTAATCAAAGTGGGTATCATCAACAATGACCCTAATGAATCTGGCTATCGTACAGCTAATGATAAAGATATGAAAGCAACATTTACAAAAGAAAATGGTTATGAACCTTTCTTTGCTTACAGCTTAAAGAATGATGAGCAAATTACAGCAGCTCAAAAATTCATTCAAGATGGTGTGGATTATCTTTTATTATCTGCAGCAGATACAGCAGGTTGGGATTCAGTGTTAAAAGATGCTCAAGATGCTGGTATCAGAGTGATCTTATTTGACCGTACAATCGATGCAGACCCAAGCCTTTATGAAGCATCTATTGTTTCAGATATGGCAAAAGAAGGTCAAACAGCAGTTGATTGGTTAAAAGGCCAAAAACTTAGCGAGTACAACATTATTCACCTTCAAGGTGTTATGGGTTCTGCAGCTCAACAAGGACGTACAGGCGCAGTTAATGATGCAGTTGCATCTGACGGTTGGAAACTTGTTACACAACAAACAGCTGAATGGAATGCTGAAAAAGCACAACAAATCGTACAATCAGTTATCGACTCAGGTGCAAAATTCAACGTTATCTATGCTGAAAACGATGATATGGCAAAAGGTGCTGTAGCAGCTCTTGACAAAGCAAACATTTCTCACGGCGTAGGCAAAGATGTAATCATTATGGGATTTGACTGTAATAAATGGGCTTTAGAAGAATTATTAGCTAAAAACTGGAACTACGATGGACAATGTAATCCATTCCAAGCATCTTATATCCACGACATCATCACAACAATTGAAGGTGGCGGCGCTCCAGCACAAAAGACAATCATTATGGATGAAAAAGGTTTCGATGCGACTACAATCACACAAGAAGACGTTGATAAATACGGTATCTAATAGTTAAGTCACTTTTAGTTTAATTATAATTTAAGAATAGCGCGGTGTTGTGTAAAGGATGATTGTACGCATGCTCCGCGCTATTTTTCACAAAAAATAAAGTAAGGAGTGGATACGCAGGTGAAAGATAAAACCATACTAAAAATGCGAAATATAAATAAATCATTTCCTGGCGTACGTGCCCTACAAGGAGTGGATTTTACCTTATGTGAAGGTGAAATTCATGCATTAATGGGTGAAAATGGTGCAGGGAAATCAACACTAATTAAGGTTTTAACAGGGGTTTATAGTAAGGATGAAGGTGACATATTTATCAAAGGAGAGGATAAAGCAGTAGCTATTCATTCTCCTCAGGATGCACAAAATCTTGGTATTAGTACAGTGTATCAAGAGATTACCCTCTGTCCTAATCTATCAGTTGCTGAGAATATGTATATTGGTAGAACAAAAAATATCTATCAGAACTGGAAGAAAATCAATGCTCAAACAGATAAAATATTAAAATCATTAGATATTCCTACTCAAGCAACTCAGCAGCTGGGGAGCTGCTCCATTGCTGTTCAACAGATGGTGGCCATTGCTAGAGCTGTTGATATGGAATGTAAAGTACTTATTTTAGATGAGCCAACCTCTTCTTTAGATGAACAAGAGGTAGAAAAGTTATTTGGTTTAATGCGAGATTTGAAAAAACGAGGTGTAGGTATTATCTTTGTTACTCACTTCTTAGACCAGGTTTATGCAGTATGTGATAAAATTACAGTACTTAGAGATGGTAAGCTTGTGGGAGAATATGAAATCAAAGATCTTCCAAGAGTACAACTTGTTTCAAAAATGCTAGGAAAAGAATTAGATGATATGTCTGATATCCGTAGCGAACAAGAAGTATATAACAAGTCCGATGCTGGTGAAATGGTATTTGAAGCAAAAGACCTAGTTAGTAATGGTGGTATCAAACCTTTTGAATTTTATATTAAGAAAGGTGAAGTAAATGGCTTCACTGGGCTTTTAGGTTCTGGAAGAAGTGAATGTGTAAGAGCTATCTTTGGTGCAGATCACGTACTCGGTGGTACTGTCAAGGTGAATGGCAAACAAGTAAAAATTTCTAAACCTATTGATGCCATGAAGAATGGTATTGCCT
>JAEZKI010000512.1 GCA_023415525.1 Bacillota bacterium
ACAAAAATGCACTCAATTCCTAATTTTTTTAGACTAACCGCAAACAAATTAACTGTCCCGCCATAAATAGTAGATGTACTAATAAAACTATCTCCACTATTACATAGATTTAATATAGAAAATAACGAAGCAGCTTGACCAGATGATGTACACATAGCTCCTACACCACCCTCTAGGTCAGCAATCTTCTTCTCAACCACTTCCACCGTAGGATTAGAAAAGCGTGAATACATATGAGCTGTTGGCATATCAAAAAGCTCCCCTATACGTTCTGTTGAATCAAAAACATAGGTCGTACTTTGTACGATAGGCATAACACGTGGGGCACCATTAGCAGGTGTATAACCAGAATGTAAACATTTTGTTTCATCTTTCATGAACTTATTCTCCTTTAAGCTTAAATATTTATATGTGTTTATTATTGTATCATAAAATATTAATAAATCAATTTTTATTAATTAACCAATAAATTTTAAATATTAATTATATTTTTCACTAAAAAGGACATGCCAACTTTGCATGTCCTTCTCTCCTATTTATAAAGGTTTAAGCATCATTAAACCTTGATTATCGCTTACTTCTAATTGCTCATCAATCAAATAAGACTCCATATAAAATATGCCTTTTCCATCAGGAATATATCCCCGTTTTGCATAAAGATTTTGTGCAGCTTCATATTCCTCTGCCAATCCTACACCTACACTACTGTAAGCGGCTCTTTCAGCAATACGTGATTCGGCCTCATCCATTAACTGAGTAGCAACACCTCTTCTTCTATAACTATCCACAACTTTAATGTCCTTAATCTCAGGTATACCTTGCTCTTTGAAATCCTCATAGTTACTTTCCCAAAGTATGGTTACATAACCTATAATCTGATCTTTCAAACAAGCTATAATCACATCTCTTTTTCCTAATTTTTGTTCCTCATAATAGGATGTGTAGAGTTTTATACTATACTCTGGTGAAAAAATATTTAGGAGCTTCTTACAATCATCTTTTTTCATCATCCTCAGTACAATGTCCCCATCAATATCCATTAGCTTCCTCCTAAATTTACCTTACATTCCTAGCATATAATTTTATTATAAGCATTTTCCTATATTCTTCAAGCATTAATTATTGAATTGAATCACTTGCCTTATTAAATAATATTACACCGCTAGTACAAACTTTTCAATAACATGGGCTACACCATCTTCATCATTACCCCTTGTTATATAGTCTGCTGCTTCTTTCACCTCTTCAAAAGCATTACCCATAGCTACTCCTAAACCAGCAAATTGAATCATATCTAAATCATTCCCTGCATCACCAATACAGATAATTTCCTTTTGTTCTATCCCTAAATGCTCTGCTAGTGCCTTTACTCCCTCAGCCTTTCCAGCATTTTTATTAATAAATTCCAAAAAGTAAGGCGCACTTCGTACAACAGTATACCTTTCATAAACAGCGTCTGGAAGATTTTCTATAGCCTTTGCTAAAACTTTAGGCTCATCAATCATCATAATTTTAATAATGTCTTCCTCATTAGAAATACTATTGTAATCTACTTCTAAAACGGGTATATCATTAATCTGTCCTTCTAATTCCGAATACTCACTCATTTTAGGCGTGATACATCCTAAATTAGAAAAAGCATGAATATTTACACCCAATTGTTGGGACAGTTCATACAGGTAATGTAAGTCCTCTCCACTTAATATGTTTTTCTTAATAACTTCTTTAGTTGCTGTATTTTGAACAATACTTCCATTAAAGCTAAGTACATAATCCTTTTCAGAGATCAGATTTAATTCTTCTAAATATCTCTGTAGTCCTTCAATAGGCCTCCCAGATGCCAATACAATTCGTACACCTTTATTCTTTGCGTGCTGAATGGCTTTTTGAGTAACCTTTGAAATTGTTTTATCCTTTTTTAATAAAGTTCCATCCATATCTACTGCAATTAATTTATACATAAATTCAGCTCCTATAACCTTCCGCACTAAAATATAATTCACGTTTATTATAACAGTTTCTTTTCAAGCAATATACCTCTTTTTATACTAAACTTCAACCTACAATCTCTACTATTTTTAGAATATGTGACAATAATCTTCAACCTAAGGGGTTATAATAACATTTTTTTCTAAAAGCTCTCGTATAGCTTTTATCTGCTCCTCTTCAATTTTTAAAGTCATTTTACGTATTACAAGTCCTTTTCCTTTATAGCTTATCTTAAGAATTTCTTCACGCTTTAACTTTTCAAAATGATAGGTTAAAATATTTTGCCATTCAATAATTCCTATGCTTCTTCGCACCATTAGACCTTCTTTACAAAATGTCCATTCATTTTGCATAGTCCCTTCTTGGGTATAATAGATCCCTAAAAATAAAATAGCTATGCCTAGTAATAGGGCTTCATTAAAAACTTTCATCCAAATGCTTAATATAATTAGCACTACAAAGACCATTAAAGCTCCAGCACTGGCCCACAGGAGAGCTTGCTCTTTTTTAGATAACTTTTCTGTACTTACTATAAGACTTCTCTTCAGACACTCTTTATACTGTTTATTAGCCTTAGGATAAGTTCGTAAAATACTTCCAGTACATACTATAATCAAAATAGTTAAGATACTTTCTACCACGTTGCTTCTCCTTTAATTCTTTATTCAACAAATTTTGTCACCTATTTTAAGTATAACATAAGCTATCCATAAAGTAACTAAAAAGGACAGTTTATGTGCTAAGCGCATGAACTGTCCCCTTCATTTTTTACTTATAATTCGATATTATTAAAGCTATACTTTAGCCTAATGTTACTTCAACTTGATGTGTGCCTTCTTTAAAGCTTGGAATGATATTTCC
>JAEZKI010000520.1 GCA_023415525.1 Bacillota bacterium
CAGGTACACGAACAACATGAATCTTATTAAAGGCTGCCTTAAAATCAATATTATTATAGCCCGCACAACGCATGGCAATAATAGAGATACCTAAATCCTCTAATTGTTTAAGGACCTTCTCATTCAAAGTGTCATTAACGAAAGCAACAATGCCTTCACATCCCTTTGCTAAAGTCACAGTATCCTCGTTTAACTTATTTTCGAAATATTTAATCTTAAAATCATAATTCACTACAAACCTATCAAACCATTCCTTGTCATAGGGTTTTGCATCAAAAAAGGCTATTTTTCTCATGAGATCTCCCTTTCTTTAAGTGGACTTTAGATTATAAGTCAATTGACCGTAGGACGAATGACCTTATTATAAATCTATATTATGATAATAATTCGAAATATTCAAGAAGAAGTATTCTAAGGTGTGATCTCCATCTTTTTTGATGGGGGTTATTTTTTTTGAAATTTTTTGTGTTTCTAAGGGAATAGGAAGATATAATACGAAAATTTATTTTGTTTTTGAGCGTTTTGAAGCTGTCAAATGAAGGGGTGACTCTCTCTTGTTTCATTAAAAAATGAATTTATAAGATTGACATATACAAAGTTAATATGGTAGTATAGCAAAAGTAAATGAAAACAACTCTCAATATATAACGATTATCAGTTTATGTTATAGCTATAAGACTACTAAATAAAAAACAAGAGGTAAATGTATGATTAAAATTGCAATCTATGGAAAAGGTGGTATTGGTAAATCTACAACGACATCCAATTTATCTGCCGCATTAAGTAAGAAGGGTTATAAAGTTATGCAGATAGGATGTGATCCTAAGGCAGATTCTACAAAGTGTTTGATGGGTGGGGTTCAAATACCAAGTGTATTAGACCAAATCAAAGAAAAGGGCCCAGAAGGTGTTGAATTAAAGGATATTGTCTTTGAAGGCTTTAACGGTGTTCTATGTGTAGAAGCCGGTGGACCGACGCCAGGTATTGGATGTGCAGGTAGAGGGATTATTACAGCTTTTGAAAAATTAGAAGAGTTAGGGGCTTATGAAGCCTATAAACCAGATATTGTACTTTATGATGTGCTTGGAGACGTAGTTTGTGGTGGTTTTGCTATGCCCATAAGAGGAGGATATGCAGATCATGTACTGATTGTAACCTCTGGAGAAATGATGGCTCTCTATGCAGCTTCTAATATTGCAAGTGCCGTACATAATTTTGGGAAACGTGGCTATGCCAAGCTAGCTGGACTCATTCTGAATTCAAGAAATGTGGAGAATGAAAGAGAGCTTGTGGAAAAAGCTGCCCGTGAAATGGGAGAAGAAATACTTAGTATTATGCCGAGAGATAAAGATGTTCAAGTGGCAGAAGGGAAAGGGCAGACAGTTGTTGAAGCCTTACCAGAGTCTGATATGGCAAAGGCCTATATGAATTTAGCTACAAAAGTATTGGAGGTTAGTGGAGATGGCGTGTCATTGTAGTCATAAAAATACATTTGAAAAATCTTTAAACTATTCATCACCTGCACATGGTGGTTGGGGCGTTGTAAAGGTTGGTCACCTTGTCCCAGAAAGTTATCAACTCTTTATAAGTCCAGCTGCTTGTGGGAGACATGGGGCTTTGGCAGCCAAGATTGAAGGAAGAAAAAATAGAGTATCTTATTTGTTTTTAACAGAAGAAGAAATCGTATCAGGTCGCTATGAAGATAAACTTGTACGTGCTACAGGAAGATTGCTTGAACACTTAGAAAAACTACAGAGAACACCTAAAGTGATTATGCTCTTTGTAAGCTGTATCGATGATTTATTAGGTACAGATCATGAGGCCTTGATTCAAGTTCTTTCAGATAATTATCCAAAGGTTCGTTTTGTTTTCTGTCATATGAATCCTACTTCAACAGATACAGGTGTACCTCCAGCTGTTAATATTCAAAATAAGAATTATAGTCTTCTAGATGTAGCAGAAGAAAAAGATCAAGGCGTTAACTTGATAGGAAATCTCAGACCCATTCGTGAGAATAGTGAACTGAGAGCATTATTACATGAGATGAATGTGCCACATATTCGACATATCTCAGATTATGAAAGCTTTGAAGCTTATCAAGAAATGGCTAAAAGTAGATTAAATATGGTGGTGGTACCTACTGGTAAATATGCTTCAGAGCAAATGGCCAAAAAGCATAATATACCTTATTTAATGACATTAACTAGCTTCCGTACAGAAATGATTTCTAAGATGTATGAGAGCATTGCTGAAGCATTGAATGCAAAATGCCCAGATTTAACTGCCTATGAAGCAAAATGTAAAGAAGCTTTAGTAGAAACCAAAGAAGCTTTAAAGGATATGCCCATTATTATTGATGGGGAAGCCATTGTACGTCCCTTTGATTTAGCACGAGCACTACTTGAGGCAGGAATGAATGTGAAATGCATCTATGAGCAGAAGTTATTACCAAGTGACAAAGAAAACTTTGAATGGCTCAAAGAAAATCACCCTGAAGTAGAGATTATGCAACCTCAAAATCCAAAAGCAACAGTCACTGAAAAATATGGGGAAGGCCACTTATCTATTGGTTATAGTGCCGCCTATATTTCAGGAGCAGAGCATGTGGTGAATATCTCTGGTGAACATGGCTTATTTGGTTATCAAGGACTTATTGATTTAATGAAAATGATGAAGGAAGCATCACAGCAACAAGTAGACTTAAAGAAATTGCTAGATGATGCAGTATTGGTGGTGTAGTATGGAAGAATTATGGATTACCCTTCCGGCATATGCGCCGGATTACTCAGGAGTATGCTCAGCAATGTTTGAGCTAGGCGGGCTATGCGTTATTCATGATGCATCAGGCTGCACAGGGAACTATACAGGTTATGATGAACCAAGATGGTATGGAAGTACTTCAAAAGTATTTTGTTCAGGTCTAAGAGAAATTGATGCTGTATTAGGACAAGATGATAAATTAATTAATAATATTTTAGAAGCAGGAAAACTCATTAACCCAACAATGTATACGGTCATTGGAAGTCCGGTACCCATGATTATTGGGACAGATACAAAAGGGATTGCATGTGAAATTGAAGAAAAAACAGGAGTCCCCTCCTTTGGCTTTGATACCAATGGCCTTGGCTTATACAACAAAGGGATATCTGAGGCAATGTGTGAGCTCATTAAACGTTTTACCCTTGCACCTAAAGAAAAGGTTAAAAGAGGCGTCAACATATTAGGAACAACACCTCTAGATTTATCTGCTAATAGCAATGCCCAAGATTTGAAAGAAAGATTGGAAGAATGGGGCTTCAAAGTTATTGGACAAATGATGATGGGAGCAACAATCTGGCAACTAGAAAATCTAGCAAATGCACAGCTTAATCTTGTAGTTACTGAATCTGGCTTAGCAGCTGCTCAATTATTAGAAAGAAAATATCATATTCCTTATGTTGTAGGAATGCCTTTAGGACAAGAAGAGGATGTACGTGAACTTATGGAGCAAGCATTAGCTAGTGGCACCTCTGCTCAAATTCAAGAAGTAGGAGAAGCAGGTGGCGTTCTCATTGTGGGAGAGCAAGTACTAGGTAATAGTTTAAGACGAATGCTTAAAAAGAAAGCACCTCATACAAGAGTAACTGTTGCCACCCTAACAGGATTAAATAAGAAGCTGGCAAGTGAAGGAGATATTAATGTACCAGGAGAAGAGACATTATTAGACTTAATAAACTCTAATCACTATCATACACTAATTGGTGACCCCTTGATGGAGGAGCTAATAGGTGAAGCCTCAAAAGTAAAATTTGTAGCCTTACCTCATGTGGCCTTATCCAGTAAATTACACTGGAATAACGTGCCACGTTTATTAACAGAGGAAATAGACACTTTAGCTAAAGCAGTACTTTAATCAAATTTTATAGAAGGAGAGCAATGCGTGTTCATTGCAAAGACAAAATGAAAATATTTAAAAAAATGACCGTTTCCATGATGGTGCTAGCAAGTATCATGATGATGACAGGTTGCGGTGGCAATAATGCAGCCAAACAAGAGGTAACCACATCAACTACAGAAGTAGCTACTACACAACAAGATGAAACAACTGAAAATCAAGAAGATAAGATTGTAATTGTAGATCAATTAGGTAAGACCATTGAACTAGATGGTGTACCTGAGAGAGTTGTGACAACCATTATGCCATTTCCTTATATCTATTATGCAGTAGTAGGAAACACAGATACATTAATTGGTTGCAACCCATCTTCTATTACAGCCTATGAAAATAGTACTTTAAAAGATATGTATCCGGAATTAGCTAAGGCAAGTACTGATTTTGTTGATACTAGCTTTGTAGTAAATATTGAAGAAGTATTAAAACTAAAACCAGATGTCGTCTTTCAATGGAACTACATGGACGAAGAGATTGAAAAACTAGAAAATGCAGGAATTAAAGTCATTGCCCTAGAATATGGGGACATGGAAGACTTAGAAACTT
>JAEZKI010000544.1 GCA_023415525.1 Bacillota bacterium
GGTATTACTACTTCTAAGGTGCTTAAGGAATACGGAAAATTAGAAATTAATGAGGATGAATTAAAGAAAGCATTGGCGACAGATCCAGAAGGTGTAGCTACTCTCTTTGCTGGAGGAAGAAGTGCTCAAACAGCTTATTTAGAAGCCAACTCAGATAAGACAGCAGCAGATTATGAAGCATTAACGGATGAGGAAAAGGCTGAATGGAAGAATAAAGTGATGGGACTGGGGGAAAGATTGTATGCGGCCCTTGGTAAGCGTTATACAGGTGTGACTGATGTGAAAAGTGCTACAGTTATGTTTAATGACCTTTTGATGGACAAAGAGCTAAAGACTATTAAAAGTGATTATGAAACACTTGTAGATCGATTAAACAATAAAGAAGATTACTATTATAAGAAAATGGCAGCTATGGAAAAAATGATGAATCAACTAAATAGCCAGAGTAATTATTTAAGTTCATTAGCAGGCTTAGGAGGTAGCAATAAATGAAAAACCCTTATCAACAATATAAACAAAATAGTGTACTTACTGCGCCTCCAGGTGAACTTACACTTATGTTGTATAATGGGGCCTTAAAGTTTTGTTCCCAAGCAGAAGAGGCCATAGAAAAAGAGGATACTCAATTAAGCCATAGGTATCTTATTAAAGTTCAAGACATCATATCTGAGTTAACTATTACTTTAGATAATAAGTATCCTATTGCCCAAGAGATGAGTACGTTGTATGATTATATCAATCAATTGCTAGTAGAAGCCAATATGAAAAAAGATATAAAAAAACTACAGGAAGCTAAAGACCTTATAAGAGAATTTAGGGATACTTGGCAAGAGCTTCTTAAGACAAAGAAATAGCAGAAGTTAAAGCCCTAACTTGATGTGATATGTAAATAAGTTAGGGCTTTTTGATTACAAGAAAGGAAGTGAGAATAGATGAAAGAAAAACTTATTCAAGCTTTGCTACAATTAACATATGCACAGAAAAAGGCATTAGAACAAGATGAAATAGAAGAATTTGAAAGACTATTACAACAAAGAGAGAATTTAATGAGTCAATTAAAAGCTCTAGATGAAAGAGAAAACTTAGAATGGTCAGAGGAAGAACAACAGTTGATAAAAGTTTTACAAGAGGCAGATAAGGTCAATAGCCAACTATTTTATCAGCAGATGGAAGAAGCTAAAATTGAAATTGGTAAGATAAGAAATCAGAGGAAAATAACAAATGTGTATAATCATCCTTATTCTACGGCAACAGAAGAGGGAATGTTTATTGATAAGAGAGGGAGATAAGTTATTAGTTTGGGTATGGAGGACGCGATATGGAAGAATTATATCAAAGATTAGAAGCCATTATAGAACTACTTGAGCAAATCAAGACGCTAACTAATAACCAAACAACTGTATTACTTAGCGAAGAAACAACCTTAGAAGAAGAAAGTATACTACTGGATATGATTGAGCAGATGGCAGCTTATAAGGATGAGATGATGACTAATCTTCATGAACAAGAAGATGCTTTTCAAAAGGTATATGGCCTATATAAAGAAAGCTTAGCTGAGAGTCCTGAATTAGTGGCGATTAAAAAAAAGGTAGCAACTATTTTAAATTTGCAGGAAGGCATTGTAGAAATCGAGCAAAGCAATTTACTTCTAATGCAAAAAAGGTCAAAAACTAAAGCAGAAAAGGTCATTCTTCCTAAAAATAATGCCAAAGTGACAGAAGCTTATCAAAAGCAACAAAAGAAAACTACTTATTAAAAAGTATCATCCTAAAATTAACAGTAAAATAGTAAATAATAAACTTGACGACCTATTAAAGAGTATGATATATTTGACTTGTACCTTAATAGGTCTTTTTTTTATGGCAATTTTATGAGATTTAACACAAGTGGAGGTGTCAAAAGTGAGAGTACAAATTACTTTAGCTTGTGAAGAATGCAAGCAAAGAAACTACACCATGACAAAGGATAAGAAAAAACATCCAGATCGCATGGAAACAAAGAAATATTGCAGATTCTGCAAAACACACACACCACACAAAGAAACTAAAAAATAATTTGTGTGAGAAATAGCCAGGGAGGAAATAGGTTATGGTAGAATTTTTCAGAGACTTTATTGCAGAAAGTAAAAGAGTAGTATGGCCTAACAGACAAGAACTATTTAAGATGACATGTAATGTTATTGGACTATCTGTAATGGTTGCACTTATAATTTTCGTAATGGATTATGGGTTTAGTACCATAATTAAACTATTACAAGGGTTATTATAATAATGGAGGAACAAACATGGACAAGGCAAGTTGGTATGTAGTTCATACTTTCTCAGGCTATGAAAATAAAGTAAAAGCTAATATAGAAAAAGCGATTAAAAATCGAAATATGCAAGAACTCATCCACGCTGTAGAAGTTCCTTTGCAACAAGAAATCGAAGAAAAAAACGGTGTTAAAAAGACCGTACAGAGAAAAGTATTCCCTGGGTATGTATTAATCAAGATGATAATGACAGATGATACCTGGTATGTCGTAAGAAATACCAGAGGGGTAACAGGGTTTGTAGGTCCTGACTCCAAACCAGTTTCACTTTCATTAGATGAGGTTAAAAACATGGGAATCGATACTTCTGTATTGATGCCAAGTGTCCATATTGGAGATGCAGTAACTCTTCTTACAGGGGCATTTGAAAATTCAGAGGGTATCGTTAAAGAAATCCACCAAGCTAAAGGTACGGTTGTTGTATCTGTTAGCGGTTTTGGTAGAGAATTCCCAGTAGAGATAAGCATGAACCAAGTTGAAGTGCTTATCTAAAGGCTGCACCAGTTTTGATGTAAGCTTCAATATGAGTAATCATTAAATTACGACGCGCGAGTGGGAGGGAATTCCCCGCGAATACCACATTTTTTAGGAGGTACCAATAATGGCAAAAAAAGTTACAGGAATGATCAAATTACAAATTGCTGCTGGTAAAGCAACTCCAGCACCACCAGTTGGGCCAGCTTTAGGTCAACATGGTGTAAATATCGTTCAATTTACAAAAGAGTTTAATGAAAGAACAGCAAAAGATGCAGGTCTTATTATACCAGTAGTTATTACTGTATATGCAGATAGATCTTTCTCTTTCATTACAAAAACTCCACCAGCTGCAGTTCTTTTAAAGAAAGCATGTAAAATTGAATCTGGTTCAGCAAACTCTATCAAAAACAAAGTTGCTAAGATTTCAGAAGAAGAACTTCGTAAAATCGCTGAACTTAAAATGCCTGACTTAAACGCATCAAGCGTTGAAGCAGCTATGAGCATGATCGCTGGAACAGCACGTTCTATGGGAATCACAATCGTAAAATAATCTTTAATTTATAATAGGCGCGTAACTTATTTACGTGGGAGGGCTATGCCCCGATAAAACCACAAGGAGGTAAAGTAATGAAAAGAGGAAAAAAATATATTGAAGCAGCTAAGCTTGTAGACCGTACAGCAATGTATGAGCCATCAGAAGCTTTTGCATTAGTAGAAAAAACAAAAACTGCTAAATTTGATGAGACAGTAGAAGCTCATATCAAATTAGGTGTAGATAGCCGTCATGCTGACCAACAAGTTCGTGGTGCGGTAGTATTACCACACGGTACAGGTAAAACTCAAAGAGTATTAGTATTTGCTAAAGGACCTAAAGCTGATGAAGCATTAGCAGCAGGTGCTGACTTTGTTGGAGCAGAAGATTTAATCCCAAAAATTCAAAATGAAGGTTGGTTTGAATTTGATATCGTTGTAGCAACTCCAGATATGATGGGTGTTGTAGGTAGACTTGGTCGTGTACTTGGACCAAAAGGTTTAATGCCAAACCCTAAAGCTGGTACAGTAACTATGGATGTTACAAAAGCAATCAACGAAATCAAAGCTGGTAAAATCGAATACCGTCTTGATAAAACAAACATTATTCACGTTCCAATTGGTAAAGTATCCTTTGGTACTGAAAAATTAAGAGACAACTTCCACACATTAATGAGTGCAGTTATCAAAGCGAAACCAGCTGCTGCAAAAGGCCAATACCTTCGTAGCATCTCCGTTTCATCAACAATGGGTCCTGGTATCAAAATCAACCCAATGAAAGCTGAAGAATAATCTGCAAATAAATAAAGAAGAGTCGCATCTCTCCAAATAAGGAGAGGTGCGTTTTTTTATGGGAAAAATAGAAGGTATCTATGAAAGACTTGAAACTTTATGTTGGAAAAGAGTGTAGAATACACAGAGAGGAGTCGATATAATAAAATATAAGCACTTTGGAACAAGGAGGGACAAAAAATGAAGGCAAAGAAAGATGTAGACCAAATTAGAGAATATATGAATTTACAAAAATATAGTGAGGCGTTAGATCTAATTGAGACTTTACCGGAGGAGCTAAAGGAAGAAGATGAAATCCTAAATTATATAGGTGTAATATGCATTAGCTTAGAGGAGTACGAAATAGGGGAAGAGAACCTGCAGAAAGCAACGAGTAAAAATCCAGAAAATAGTAGCTATTGGTATAATTATGCTTATTTATTGGTCCAACAAAGAAAATATACTTTAGCAAAAGTTGCTATAGAAAAGTGTAGACAAGGGAAGGTAGAAGAGGTAGAAGAAGATATAATTAAAGAGCTAGAACATTGGATAGAAGAGCAAGAGAAGCATAGTAAAGTTTTAATGGTTGCATACTATTACCCACCGCTAAGTGGATCGGGAGTGTTTAGGTCTTTAAAATTTAGTAAATATCTAAACAAATATGGTTGGAGTCCTACTGTAATAGGAGCCGCACAATCACCTAAGGGGTGGGATTTTTCAGATGCAAGTTTGCTACAGGATATCCCTAATGATGTTAAAGTGTACAGAATACCAGACGAAATTTCTACAGGCAAAAAGACTCAAGTAACGCAAGATGATTTAAACAGGGTACTTGATTTTTTTATAAAAGATATATTTTGCTACGATGTTAGTGCTAGTCGTATTATTAACGAACTGATAAAGCAACAACAATATACCGATTTTTTTGCAATTCCATGTGGGTGTTTGTGGTGGGCATTATCAACAATTAGATATATAGAAGAGAACATGGATATAAGAGACTATGAGGTGATATATACTACATCTGGTCCTGCCAGTGCCCATTTGATAGGGCTATATTTTAAAAATAAATATAATATACCTTGGGTAGCAGATTTTAGGGACTTGTGGTTGGGTAACCCTTATAGAGATGAAACAGATGATAAGTCACTGTCTACACAACTTATAAGTTGTTTGGAAAAATTGATTACAAAAAAAGCAGATAGGGTATTGCATATTTCTGAACAAGCAATTAAAGAGCATATAGAAATGTATGGATATGAGAAGAGCAAGGGGGTAGCCATAACTAACGGATATGATGAAGAAGACTTCTCAAAACTCATCTACAAAAACAAAAAAAATGATAAATTTACAATAGTTTATAGTGGATTATTGTACTCTAATGAAAGAAACATTGAGCCTATATTAAGAAGTATAGACGAATTGTGTAAGAAAAATAGATTAGATAGGAAGAAGATAGAGGTAAAGATCTTTGGTACTAATATGCCAGCAAACTGGAACTTGGCAGAAATATATGGATTAAAGGATAGCGTGAGATTCTACGGTTATGGGAGCCTGCAAGATTCTAATCAAATTGCCGTAGAGGCAGATTTATTGTTATGTCTAATAGGAGATAAAGATAAATATAAAGGTGTGTATACAGGAAAGATATTTAATTATATAAGAACGGGCGTACCTATTTTAGCCTTAGCTCCTTTAAAAGGGGTGGTAGGCGAATTATTAAGAAGTACAGGGCAAGGAAGAACATACCTAAGCACTGATATTAAGGGGATAGCAGGCTACATAGAGGAGTTGTATCAAAGTTGGGAATTGAGTACAAGCAAATTATATTATATCCATCCTAACATCCAAAAGTATGAAAGATGCAATTTAGCGGGTGAGCTAGCAGAGATTTTCAAGGACTTAAGAACAGAGGAAAAAAGCGAAATCAGTGAAGAGGTGTATGATATGTTATATGCACAAGGCGGGGCAGGCGGCACATACACCAAGAGTTATCAAGAGAGTATATATTACCCAGTGTGGCTAGAATCTATAAAGTATTTTGCATTGCTCAATAGAAAGAGTAAAATTATTGATATTGGATGTGGGGTAGGACAATTTGCTAATATGCTATTTGATTATGGCTATCATGAATATCAAGGTTTAGACTTTTCACAAGAGGCTATCAATGTCGCAAAAAAGGTTAATATCTTAAATCAACAAAAGTTTTTCGTGGGAGATGCC
>JAEZKI010000551.1 GCA_023415525.1 Bacillota bacterium
GAGTTTCCTGTATGACAAGAAATGCCTCCTACTTGCTCAATTTGAAGAAGTAAGGTGTCTCCATCACAATCTATACTGATACTTTTTAAGTATTGAAAATGGCCCGATGTCTCTCCCTTTAGCCATAAGGCTTGACGGCTACGGCTAAAGTAGTGTACCTTGCCTGTTTCTAAAGTCAATTTTAAGGCTTCCTCATTCATATATGCCAGCATACGCACTTTTTTGGAATGTTTATCTTGAGCGATGACAGGCACTAAGCCCTTCTCATCATATTTCACTGCTTTTAAAAATTCATCCTGTTTCATATTAGCCTCCTATAATCTAACTGGGATTTGGTGAGCTCTTAAATAACGCTTTAAGTCGTTAATCTCTAACTCCTTAAAGTGAAAGAGAGACGCTGCTAAGGCTGCATCTGCCTTCCCTTCTTCAAAAGCTTCTAAGAAATGTTCCTTTGTGCCTGCTCCACCTGAAGCAATAACAGGGATATTAACGGCCTCACTAATGGCTCGTGTCAGTTCTAAATCATACCCTTGCTTCGTCCCATCACAGTCCATACTCGTTAAAAGAATCTCTCCGGCTCCTCGTTTTTCTGCCTCTATGGCCCACTCTACAGCATCGATACCCGTTGGAATACGTCCCCCATGGATGTAAACTTCAAAGCCAGAAGCATCTACCTTGCGCTTGGCATCAATGGCCACTACAATACATTGGTCACCAAAACGCTCGGCGCCTTTGGAAATCAAAGAAGGGTCCTTAATGGCGGCAGAGTTCATCCCAATTTTATCTGCCCCTGCACTTAGGATGTTGCGAATATCCTCGATGGACCGTACGCCCCCTCCTACGGTTAAAGGTATGAACACTTCTTCTGCTGTCTTTTCTACTACATCTAAAATAATATTCCGTTCATCTGAAGAAGCCGTAATATCTAGGAAAACGACTTCATCTGCTCCTGCATCACTATAAGCTTTAGCTACCTTTACAGGGTCTCCTGCATCGATTAGGTTGACAAAATTAACACCCTTTACCACCCTTCCTCCCTTTACATCGAGGCAGGGAATAATGCGTTTACTCAGCATAAGTGTCCTCCTTTTTATTTAAAACGTTCTACTGCATCTTCTAAATGAATAGCTCCTATATAAAGCGCTTTGCCAATAATAGCCCCATGCACATGAATGGCTTCTAACTTCTCTAAATCCTCTATAGAAGCGACGCCACCTGAAGCCACAATCTCCAAATGGGTTTCTTCCACCAATTTAGCTGTTTCTTCTAGATTAGGGCCTTGCATCATACCATCTTTGGCTATATCCGTATAAATCACCGTCTTAACACCCATAGCCTCTAATTCCTTACAAAATTCCAAGGCTGTGGTATCGGTAACTTCTAACCAGCCCTCTACAGCTACTTTTCCTTCTTTGGCATCTACACCGATAACAATTTTATCAGGTCCAAAAGTACTTAAGGCTTCCTGTACCAAGGCTTTATTCTTAACCGCTGCACTTCCTAAAATAACCCGATCCACGCCTAAATCTAATTTAGCTTTTATATCTTCTAGACTGCGAATGCCTCCACCTAATTCAATAGGAATTTGAAGGGCTTCAACAATGGCCTCAATGGCCTTATCATTCATTCCCTTGCCTTCTTTGGCCCCATCTAAATCCACAATATGTAAGTAGTCTCCTCCTAGGCTTTCCCATTTCTTAGCCATCTCCGCTGGACTATCCCCATAAACCGTCACTTGGCTATAATCTCCTTGAAGGAGCCTCACACACTGTCCGTCTTTTAAATCAATGGCTGGATACAATTTCATCTTTATAGTCCTCCAAAGTTTTCTAGTATTTTAAGTCCCACTGCCCCACTTTTTTCAGGGTGAAACTGGGTAGCAAAAATATTTTCACGTTGGGCTGCTATGGCAATGCGTGTCCCATAGTCTGTATAAGCACTGACCACATCTGCAGTAGTGGTTAAATAATAAGAATGGACAAAGTAAACACTAGGCGCCTCCCCTAATCCTTCCAATAAAGGAGCCTTTTTAATAATCTCTAAGTTATTCCATCCCATATGAGGTACTTTGAGCCTATTACCCTTTTGATCCACCATTTCTTCCTCTTTAAACTTCACAATCTCCCCTGGTAAGAGTTGAAGTCCCTCATATTCTCCGTATTCATAGCTTTTATCAAAAAGGAGCTGCATCCCCAGGCAAATACCTAAAAGAGGGGTTCCTTTTTGAGCCACTTCTTTAACGGCCTCACTTAAACCACTTTGATTAAGCTCTTCGATAGCATCTCTAAAAGCGCCTACCCCAGGTAAAACCACTTTATCTGCTTTTAATAAGTCTTCTGGTGAAGAGGTAATGGTTGCCTCAAACCCTAAGGCTTTAAAAGCTTTATAAACACTTTTTAAGTTCCCCATGCCATAATCAATAATTGCAATCTTCATCTTACACCTCCAGCATGCCTTTTGTAGAAGGTACACCTTTTACACGCGAATTAAAACCCATGGCATCTAATAAGGCTTTTGCAAAAGCCTTGCACATTCCTTCAATGATATGATGATTATTTTTACCTTTTAAAACTTGAATGTGAAGATTTAAACCGGCATGAATGGCTACAGCTCGGAAAAATTCTTCTACCATTTCTGTATCAAACTCCCCTACTCGGTCTACTGTGAAAGGGGTATCAATCTCCACATAAGGTCGCCCTGAGATATCCACTGCACAAAGAATTAAAGCCTCTTCCATGGGCACAATAGCATGGCCATAACGGTTAATACCTTCTTTATTCCCTAAGGCAGTCTTTAAGGCTTGCCCTAGTACAATCCCCGTATCCTCTACGGTGTGATGGCAATCCACTTCTAAGTCTCCCTTGGCTTTGACGCTTAAATCACTTAGGGAGTGCTTGCCAATATGGGTCAGCATATGGTCAAAAAAGCCAATACCTGTAGCAATATTTGTTTTACCTTCCCCATCAATATTAAGACTTAACTCAATGGTGGTTTCTGCTGTACTTCTCTTAAGGGTAGCTTCTCTCATCCTCTGACCTCCTTTTCTAAAACCTTTAATAAGAAACTGTTTTCTTCCATTGTTCCCACACTCATACGGTAATAAGGTTTTCCATGGTAACCCATTTTCTTGATGATAATGTCTTCTTTTGCCAAAATGTCATCTAAGGCTAATGGTGTCTCTATCCAAAGAAAATTGGCTTTAGAAGGATAGACCTTTAATCCAAGTTCTCTTAAGGCTTCACTTAAACGTTCTCTTTCCTCAACAATAGCTTCAATAGAAGCCTTAAAAGCTTCACGGTGGTTGATGACCCAAAGGGCAGCTTCTTGGGCAAATACATTGAGATTAAAAGGAGGACGAATCTTATTGATCATATCAATCAGTTCAGCTTGGGCCACCCCATAGCCTACACGTGCACCTGCTAAAGAATAGGCCTTTGAAAAGGTTTTTAAGACTACTAAATGATCATATTTTTTAACGAGAGGTATGGCAGTCTCTCCTAAAAACTCCCCATAAGCTTCATCAATAATGACTAGCCCTGAAGTACTTTTTATAATGCGTTCTAATTCTTCTTGTGTTAAGGCACAGCCTGTAGGATTATTGGGATTACAAATAAATAGGATGCGAGGAGCTTCTTTTTGTATAGCAGCTATAAAAGCTTCTACATCATAAGAAAAGTCTTCTGTTAAGGGAACTTCTATCAGTTCACCTCCATTAATAGAGGTGCTTTGTTTATACATACTAAAGGAAGGACCTGGCGCTAATGCCTTATCGCCTTCATTTAAAACAGCCCGCAGGAGGTAATCTATGAGTTGATCCGAACCTACACCCATTACTACCCAATCGGTAGGGACTTCATATACTTTAGCAATAGCCTCACAAAGGGCTACACTATTGGTATCGGGATAAAGGGAAACTAACATAGAATCCACCCAGTTCTTCATATGGTCACGTAAAGCTTGTGGAATAGGGTGAGTATTTTCATTGGCATCTAATTTGATACCTGTGGTAATATAAGGGGCCTTATAGGCTTCTAGATGTTGTAAGCTTTTACGCATATAACGCATATTAGTTTTCACCCTCCTTTCGCACTTTAACGGATAAAGCATGGGCAAAAAGTCTTTCACTTTCTGCAAATTCAATAATGCCATCAGCAAGTGGCATTAAGGCTTCTTTTGTAAAGGAAAGAATGCTACTTTTCTTCACAAAATCATCCACGCCTAAAGGTGAGAAGAAACGAGCTGTCCCATTGGTAGGTAGAACATGATTAGGACCAGCCATATAATCACCTACAGGTTCTGGTGTATAGTGACCTAAGAAAATAGCTCCTGCATGAGTAATCTTAGTGAGGGCCTCAAAAGGTGCTTTGACAGCTAATTCTAAGTGTTCTGGTGCAATTTTATTGGATATTTCACAGGCTTCATCTAAATCCTCTACTAAGATAATGGCACAATAATTTTGTAAAGAG
>JAEZKI010000073.1 GCA_023415525.1 Bacillota bacterium
CATTATAAGTAATGGTCACTACCAACTGCTCCATAGGATCATTATCTTCTGTTAATAGTTCCCCTTTTGGGCTAAAGATGACACGACTTATCGTCTTAAGGTTAGAACCTGATGCGGCTTGCATAACAATTTGCATATCAGGTGATGGGCCTTTGTTCTCCTTTGTCTCATTACCACCTGCATCCATATTAGCTGGTGTCAATTGATACTTATCATAATTACCCATACCTAAAGATTGGGCTAAAAGCGTCTCCCCTGACGTAACTCTTGTTATACTTTGGAACCTCTGGGTTGTCAGGTCCAGTGCCATTTCCTTAGCAAACTTGTTGGTCTGTTGCTTATAGATCATTTTGGTATTAGGAAGAGCAACTAGACCTAGTAAACCAATAAGTACTAATACCATCATTGCTTCTAAAAGTGAAAATCCTTGCTCCTTCCCTTTCATTTCCCTACCTCCTATACAGCAATACCGCGTATTTTACAATACCAATCTAAGATGGCATATCCATAAAAAATGGCAATAAGGGCTGCTCCATTTATAAAGGGTGCAAAGGGATACGCCTCACTCTTTTTGTTCTTCCAAAGCTGAATACTTCCATAAATCGCTGCCAATAGAGAGGCTAAAAGTAAGGTAAAGAATAATAAATCAATGGAAACATAAAGTCCAATAAGTGCCATAAGTCGCACATCCCCAAAGCCTAAACACTCTTTTTTGTATAAAGCCTTTCCTAAGTAAAAAAGAAGCGCAAAAATCCCAAAGCCTAGAGTGGCTCCTACTAATGGTGCCCATAAAAAAGCACTATCTTGGTAATAGGCTGCCTGTAAGCCTCTTAAAATAAGTCCTAAAATAAGCCCAAAGGTAATAATAGGCGTAGGTAAAAGCATATACTCCCAATCAATACAGGTTAAAACCACAAGGAGACTGACAAACAAGGCATACAAAGCCCCTTCTAAGCTCCACCCAAACTGGCGATAAAGTATGGCATATAAAAAGCCTGTTACCAATTCCACTAACACATAACGGGGTGAAATTTTCTCACTACAGTAGTGACATTTCCCCCTTCGTAGGATGTAACTTAACACAGGAATTAAATCAAGTGGTCCTAGGTCATGTCCACAGGTGGTACAATGAGACCCTGGATAAATAAGATTTTCTCCTTGAGGAAGACGATAAATGCAAACATTTAAAAAACTTCCTATTATAAGCCCTAAGCAAAAAGCAAAAAATAGATTTACCATAAAGTAACTCCTTTAAAAGAAGCAGATATTCAACAGAATATCTGCTTAAGTTTTATACATAAGTTATCTAAGCCATGTTCCCTTATTGTTCCCAGAATCACTATACTTCTTATAAATGTCATCAGAAACATCTAAATAGAGATGGGTTCCATCAAAGCCAATACCTGCCCCATCTGTCTTTAAATTTTGTTTTGTGGTCTCTACATAACCTTTAGCATTTAATTCACCTAGTGCACCATCCGCTCCATCTAGCAAAGTAGCTGATGTCGTCGATAATGGGCTACCTAATGTAAGTATATTAGATCCCGTCCCTATTTCTTTAGTACCTTCAGCAATAAAATAAGTATTTATCAAACGGTCAATTGTCTTTATATCCGTCAAATCACTTGTTACTTTTGCATTGGTACGCATACTTATAAAGCTTGGAACAAGTATTGCACCTAAAATACCCATGATAGCTAATACAATAATGAGCTCTATCATCGTAAAACCACCTTGATTATCTTTTACTCTCTTCATTTTAATCACTCCTCTTTATCTTATAATTATTTATGTAAATCCAAAAGGAATTTACTACATCATAGCTGTTGCCATTGAAAAAGTTGGCAAGATAACGGCTAGCATAATACCACCTACTACAATGGCAATTAAAACCGTTAAGGCAGGTTCAATAAGGACCATCAGACTATCAATCGTTGTTTCTACTTCTTCACTGAAATAGTGCCCTATTTTAATCAGCATTTCATCTAATGCTCCTGTCTCCTCCCCTACACTAATCATACTATACATAATGGTGGGATAGATTTTACTTCCCCTTAAAGCGTGATAAAGGCTACTGCCTTGCTTTAATTCTTCTATGGCTTTATCAATTTCTTCAGAAGCCACCACATTATTCATTACCTTTTTTACAATCTCCATGGCTTGAAGCATGGGTAGGCCCGAAGCAATCAGCATAGAAAGGGTTTTTGAAAATAGGGCTGAAAGTGTCTTTTTATTAAGCTCTCCAATTAATGGGAGTTTGAGGGCCATTTCATCTACAAACTGACGTCCCTCCTTCCATTTCTTTATATTCCAAAGGCCAATGACTAAAAGGACCACTATTCCTCCCAAAATAAGACCATTATTTACAAAGAAATTACTAATCTTAATCATTAACTTAGTCGCTGCAGGGAGCTCCACACCTGTGGATGCAAACATCTCCACAAAGGAGGGAATAACTTTTACCATCATTAATATGACAACGACCATAACAATGACAAGGGTGATGGCGGGATACGATAAAGCCTTCTTAAGCTTTCGCCCTGTTCCCAATTGGTTGTCAAAATGTTCAACCACTTGGTTTAGAACCACATCCAAATTACCTGAAGCTTCTCCACATTCAATCATACTTACTAATAGCTCAGGGAAAATAGCCTCTTCTTTACAAGCTTCAGATAATGTCCTTCCTTTATTTACATTTTCATGAATAGTGACAAGATGCTTTTTAAGACTCTTATTATTGGCTTGCTCAATACAAATCTCAAGGGCCCTTCCTATACTAATACCTGCTTGAATCATAGCCGCAAACTGTTTACAGAAAAACGTAATATCATTTAAGCGAATAGGCGTTTTAAAAATCCCTACTTCACTTAAATCACTATTTAAAGCATTTTTCTTTCTAACAGAAAGAGGATAAAAATACTTATCCGTTAAAAATTTCTTCACTTGGAGTTCATTGTCTAATTCTATTTCTCCATTTACAATCTTATTACGTGTTATATCTTTTGCTTTATATAGGTAGATAGGCAAGCTTATATCCTCCCCTCTTCTTTCTATTAACGTCGTTCTAACAGACGTTTAAGTTCATCTTTCATTTGAGCATGCTGATTGGCAATCTCTAAGCTAATCTTACCTTCTTTATATAGCTTAGCAATGGAATTGTCCATGGCTACCATACCATTTAAACCTCCCGTTTGAATTTGAGAATAAATTTGATGGGTTTTTCCCTCTCGAATCAAGTTGGTTATAGCTGGATTACTTGTCATGATTTCTAGGGCAATGCATCTTCCCTTTACATCACACCGTGGTAAAAGCTGCTGGGAAATAACACCCTTTAAAATGTTGGCCAGTTGCACTTTTATCTGTTGTTGTTGATGTGGGGGAAAGACATCTATAATACGGTCAATGGTCTGAGGCGCACCTATGGTATGTAATGTAC
>JAEZKI010000079.1 GCA_023415525.1 Bacillota bacterium
GGTAAATGATTTAAAGGATAATGAGCTTTTAGAACACATCAATAAAGCACTTAGGGAGACGGAAAAGGAAGATTTCACGATGTTCTTAAATGGTATAGAATATCAAGCAGTTTCTAAGGCCGTACCAGGTACCCCATGGAAGATTGTACATATGTCCTCCATTCTTTCTTTGACAAAAGGCATCTATGGCACGACCTTTTTAATTGCTGTATTGGTTATTATTCTTCTTTTTATTATTATTTTGATTCTAAATAGCCTTTTAGTAGAAATTATCAGGCCCATTATTGATTTAAAGGAGCATATGGATTTAGCGGATGAGGGAAATTTAGATGTTGATATAGAGTCTTTTAGAGAAGATGAAACTGGTATGTTGGCTAAAAGCTTTAATGGCATGCTTAGACGTATTAAGAATTTAATGACACAAGTGGTAAATGAACAAGAGGAGAAACGGAAATATGAGCTACAAGCTTTACAGGCCCAAATTAATCCTCATTTTTTATACAATACCTTAGACTCTATTATATGGATGGCAGAGAGCCATAACAAAAATATTGTGCCTATGACAGAAGCCTTAGCAAAGCTTTTTCGAATATCCCTCAATAAGGGCAGTGAGATTATTAGTATAGAAGATGAATTAGAGCATGTACGGAGTTATTTAGTGATTCAAAGCATGCGCTATACAGACAAGTTTGATTATACCATCACTTTAGCTGATGAAGTAAGCTATTGTAAGACGATTAAGCTTATTCTACAACCTATTGTAGAGAATTGCATTTATCATGGAATTAAAAAGAAAAGAGGTAAAGGGCATATAGAGATTAATGTCTACAAAGAAAGTGACTATCTCATAGCTAAAATTAGTGATGATGGCAATGGAATGAGTGAGGAGCTATGTAAGGATATTTTGGTTAAAGCTTCTCGATTTGATAATAGTAGTGGTTCAGGAATCGGAGTTAAAAATGTAAATGAGCGTATTCAATTGTATTTTGGTCGTTCATATGGGATTACTTATACCAGTACATTAGGCATAGGAACAACAGCAACAATCATACTACCTATTATAGAAGAAAGTATCGGATAGGAGAGAAGAGGATGAAGAGGAGAACCCTAGCCATTTATTTAACCCTAGCTTTATCTATTGTTTTAGGTATAAGTACGGTTACTTGGAGAGAGAAAAGGAGCATGAATAAGAGTGTAAGTGAAGACCTAGAAAAAAAGATTATAATAGGTGCTACATTGGCTTCAGAAGACTCAGAGTATCTTAAACTAGTGAGTGTCTATATGAAAGAAGCAGCCCAGGAAAAGGGAGTAGAACTGATTTTAGAGTATGCCAATTGGGATGCACAAGTGCAGTCTAAACAAATCGATTCTTTTATAGAGAGGGAAGTAGATGCCATTATTTTATGTCCCATTAATGCCAAGTCGATGTTAACACCTCTTAAAAAGGTAAAAAAGGCCAATATACCTGTTATTAATTTGAATATGCAGGTGGATGCAGTTTCTTCCCAATATATAGCTACTTACGTGGGGGCCAGTAGCTCAGAAGAAGCGGCTTTAGCAGCCCAGCTCTTCATTGATACATTAGGAGAGGAAGGGGGAGAGATTGCTATTATAGAAGGAGCCCCCGGGAGTGATGCACAAATTTTTAGAACCCAGACCTTTTTAGAAAAGTTAACGGCCTATCCCAAAATTGAAATAGTAAGTATTGAGAATGGTAACTGGAATAGAAATAAAGCTAAACTTATTATGACAGATTTAATGCGAAAGCATCCCCATTTAAAGGGCGTATTTTCCCATGACAGTAATATGGCCATGGGAGTTGTTGAAGCCCTAGAGGCATTAGAAGTCGATAGAAACCTTTACATAGTAGGAATTAGTGAGAAAGAGGAGTATCTAGAAGCATTAAGGCAAAAAAGGCTTTATGGGATTATTACCCAACCCCCTGATTATGAGGGGAAGTATAGTGTTTATTGTGCTATTATGGCAGCACAAGGCATTACCTTAAGGCCTTGGTATAAGGATCCTATTCAGATTTTGACTCACGAAAATGTAGATTCCTTTAAGATGACAATGGAGTAAAAGCCATTAAAAGCTAAGATATGAAAAAATAGACCAATCCCATGAAAATAATGAATTCTTATTTTCATGGGATTATTTTATAGTATGTCTAGGATTAAAATCCATTCAATACGAGGAGGAATTTAGGAATGAAAAAGAAATTTTTAGGGATTGCAGTAAGTGCCATGTTAGTAACTAGTCTGGGAGTAGGTTGCCAAACAAAGGAGACAGCAAGTAGTAGTGCGGGAAGTACACCAGAGGCTACTTCAGCTGAAAAAACCAGTGAGAAGCAGGACATTACCATAGGTTCTGTTATTATGAATACTTCAGGAGAATGGTTTGCAGAGGTTATTAAGGGACAACAAGATGCAGCTAAAGATTTAGGTGTTAAATTTAGTATTGTAAGTTCAGATAATGAAGTATCTAAGGAATCTGATAATGTAGCCACTTTTGTAGCGCAACAAGTAGATGCACTTTGTATTTCTCCACTTTCAGCAGATGCTTCTGTAGCAGCAGTAGAATCAGCTAAGGCAGCTAATATTCCTGTTATTAACTGGAATACAACTGTTAATACAGAAACTGTTGGTTTCGTAGGCGTTTCTAACTATGATTTAGGAAGCAGCACAGGTAAATACCTTGTAGATTATGTAAAAGAATTTTATCCTAACGGATGTAAATTGGCTATTTTAGGAAACAGCAGCTATGAGGTAGGTGTAGAAAGGTGTAATGGCTTCAAAGATGCTATTAAAGATGCAACAGGCATCGAGGTTGTTGCTGAACAAGATGCAGAGCTTCAGGAGGAAGGTTTAGATGTAACAGAACAAATCTTAACGGCTAATCCTGATATAGATATGATTTGGGCATGGAACCAAACTTCATTATTAGGCTGTGTAGCTGCTCTTCAAAATGCGAACAACAACAAAATTATAGTAATGGGAACAGATATGAGCGTAGACCTTGCAAAGGATATGCAAAGTGACAGCGTTAAATTACAAGCTATTACAACTCAAATGCCTTATGATATTGGCTACAAAGCAGTAGAAAATGCTGTAAAAGCTGCAAAGGGTGAAGCAGTTGAAGAAAAAGTATTAGTTCCTCTTAAAACTTACATCAAAGATGATACTACCGAGATTCAACAATATATTGAGGATCATAAAGATTTAGTTAAATAAGTAAAAACTTTTTGAGGTAAGTAGGTAGAAAGAGACGAGATACCCGATTTATTTAGTCTCTTTCTTTTTAAATAAAGTAACAAGAAGGGAAGGTGGATAAAGTGACTGACACTGTATTGAAAGCAGAAGGGATAGTCAAAAAATTTGGTGGTATTACAGCTTTAGACCATGCCAGCCTAGAAGTAAAAAAGGGAGAGATTCATGCTCTAGTAGGTGCAAATGGTGCAGGAAAAAGCACATTGATTAAAATTATTACAGGTGCTTATAGTAATGATCAAGGTAAAATTTATTTAGATGGAAAAGAAATTCATATTAAGTCAACTTATGAAGCAAGACAATTAGGAATTAGTGCTGTCTATCAGGAGTTTAGTTTAATTAATACGGTATCTGTGGCAGAAAATATTTATATGGGGAAATTTCCTTGCAAAAAAGTAGGGGGTGTAGAAAAAATTAATTGGAAGTGCATTAATCAAAAAGCTCAAGAAATACTTGATTTATTAGAGTCAGATATTAAGCCTGAAACCGTTGTAGGAGAATTAAGTGTAGCTCAAAAGCAATTAGTAGAGATTGCCAAAGCCTTATCCAATGAAATTAAGGTACTTATTATGGACGAGCCCACAGCCTCCCTATCCGAAAATGATATTGAAAAGATGTTTAAGATTATTCAAGGACTCAAAGAAAAAGGGATTAGCGTTATTTATGTATCCCACCGTTTAGAAGAGTTGCCTATTATTTGCGATAGAATTTCTATCTATAGAGATGGAACTTATATCAAAACCTTACCTATTGCAGAAGCACCTAAAAATGTCATCATAGAAAATATGGTAGGCAAAAACATGACTTTAGCAGAACGTGTAAATTATACCAAAGAGGAAACGCTCTTAGAGGTAAAGAATTTTTCTTCTGGGAAAAAGTTTAAAAATATTAATTTAAAGTTAAGAAAGGGAGAAATATTAGGAATTGCAGGCTTAGCTGGAGCAGGACGAACAGAATTTGTAAGAGCCTTGTTTGGAGCGGACCAAAGGGAACAAGGAGAAGTTTATGTGGAGAATAAGCAGGTAAAAATAAAATCACCCTTAGATGCTAAGCACGTAGGTATTGGATTTATTACTGAGGATAGAAAAGAAGAAGGTCTTATCTTGAATATGAGCTTACATAACAACATAGGTATGACCATTTTAAATAGATTGGTAAATAAGGTAGGAATTAATTTACATAAAGAACTAGAGTTAACAGATGAGTATATTCGTTCTTTATGTATTAAGTGTAGAGATGGTAGGCAAATCGCCAAAGACTTAAGTGGTGGAAACCAACAAAAGGTTGTTATTGCCAAGTGGTTAGCTACTCAGCCTAAAATTCTGATTATGGATGAACCAACAAGGGGAATTGATGTAGGTTCAAAAAATCAAATTTATAGGTTAATTAATGAGTTAGCTGCCCAAGGTATTGGGATTATTATGATTTCTTCGGAGCTTCCAGAAGTCTTACAAGTAGCCAATCGGATTGTGGTCTTTGCAGCAGGACAGATTACAGCAGAATTAGAAAATCAGGATTTAACACAGGAAATATTGCTAGATTATGCTACAACTAAAAAAGTTATTTAGTCATAGGGGGAAATAAAATGAATGTCAATAATGAAGCAGTAAAGAATTTTGGGATGAAATATATTATGTATTTTGTTTTGGTTTTAATGTGTATTGGGATGGCCTTATTGAATGATAAGTTTTTAACGGCGGCTAATCTAATGACTATTGTTAAGCAAATTTCTATTCAGTCTATTGTGGCCATTGGTATGACTATGATTATTATTACAGGAAACATTGATTTAAGTGTAGGGTCCATCGTTGCTTTTTCATCAGTTTTAGCGGCTATCTTCTTAAAGTCAATGCCAATGCCTATTGCTATACTTTTAACCGTTATAATAAGTGGTGTATTGGGATTGATATCAGGTGGGGTAACAGCTAAGCTTAAGCTTCACTCTTTCTTGGTTACTTTAGCTCTTATGCAAGCGTTTAGAGGACTTGCTCAGACCATAACAGGAGGTTATCCAGTATCTGGGCTTCCAGATACCTTTGGGAAGATTTCATCTGGTTCTATCGTAGGGATTCCTTTTCTTGTTATTTATATGATTATCTTTTATGTGATTTTTATTTACATCATGAAATATACAGTGTTTGGTCGTTCAATCTATGCCATTGGTGGTAATGAGGAGTCAGCCAGATTATCAGGTATAAATGTAGAAAAAGTAAAAACAACTGTATTCATTGTATCCTCTATGCTTTGTGGTGTTGCGGGTATTTTATTAGCTTCTAAAGTACGGTCAGGTGACCCTACCTGTGCTAATGGTTGGGAGATGGATACAATAGCTGGTGCTATTATTGGCGGTACCAATATGGCAGGTGGAGAAGGTAAATTAGGTGGAACAATTATTGGTCTACTCTTTGTAGGTATTTTAAGCAATGGTATGGTTTTGTTAAATGTTAATCCTTATATGCAAAGTGTTGTAAAAGGACTTGTTATTTTTTGTGCGGTTATTATTAACAGCATTCAGAAAAAAAGTAAAGCTTAAATCTAAAAATATATTTCAAGGGGGAATGAAGAATGAATAGTATTGAACGTTTTTATGCCACAGTAGAGAGAAAGCCGGTGGATAGACCCGCTGCTTGGTTAGGTATGCCAGATCTACATGCACAGCCTGCGCTTTTTGCATACTATGGCGTTAAAAATATGCATGAGTTAAAGTTAGCTGTAGGTGATGATTTTTATGCAGTAGAAGTTCCCTACAAGTCCCCTACATCCGAAGCAATTTATGCAGCTTTTGATTGGTATGGAGATGGCAATTTATACGCAGAAGAAAGGACTCTTACAACAGATGGTTGTTTTAAGGAGGCAGAAGAATTAGAGGACATAGAGGGGTTTGAATGGCCAGACCCTGCAAAATATATTGATGTGGAGGAATGTAAAAGACGTGTGGACGCGGCACCAAAAGATAAAGTTGTTTTGGTTATGCTATGGTCTGCTCATTTTCAAGATACTTGTGCCTCCTTTGGGATGGAAACAGCCCTAATGAATATGATTGCTAATCCTGAAATTTATGAAGCAGTGGATGAGAAAATCATGGATTTTTATCTTAAAGCCAATGAAATTTTTTATGAGGCTACTAAAGGGAAACTTCACGCAGTTCTTATCGGAAATGATATGGGAAGTCAAAGAGGCTTGATGTTATCGCCTGAGATGGTAAGACGTTTCATTATACCAGGGTGTAAAAAACTAGTTGATCAAGCACATAGTTATGGACTTAAAGTCATTTATCATTCATGTGGTTCCATTATAGATATTATTCCTGATTTAGTGGAAGCAGGGGTGGACGTTATTCATCCCATACAAGCACTTGCAGCAGGCATGACGCCTCAAAATCTTAAAGGAAAGTTTGAAGGTCAGGTAACTTTCTGTGGAGGAGTAGATACACAAGACTTATTAGTAAATGGTACAGCAGAGGATGTGAAAAAAAAGGTTAGGGAATTGCGCCAGATTTTTCCCACAGGACTCATTATTTCTCCAAGCCATGAGGCCATTATGCCAGATGTGCCACCGGCTAATATTAAGGCGCTATTTGATGAGGCCACTCAACGAGATAATTAAAAAGAGGAATGAAGAAGGAGTTGAGATGTAAATGAAGAGGATAGGTGAAATGATTAAAGTAAGACCTGAAAGGTTAGAAGAATACAAATACCATCATGCCCATGCCTGGCCAGAAATCAATGCCATGATCAAGGCATGTCATATTCAAAATTACAGCATTTTTCATAGAGGAGATTACCTGTTTGCCTATTATGAATATGTAGGAGATGATTTTGAAAGAGACATGGCTAAAATGGCTGCTGATCCTAAAACGAAGGAGTGGTGGGATGTCGTTAAGCCTTGCCAAGAGCCTTTAGATGATAGAAAGGAAGGCGAATGGTGGTCTGCTATGGAAGAGGTTTATCGCCTAGATTAAGGATAAAACAAGGATTAAGAGAGAAGACATAGGGATTTATAGGACCTGTTAACAAAAATAAGCTCTTCAAAAAGGTGCTTATAGTGTTATAATTAAAGAAAAAACAGGTGGTTTGGAAATATGTATATAGAAAAGGATAAGAGGGAGCTACCTAAAGCCTATCCTTTTGATATAGGCTACTTTATAGCAAAGAGAGAGGATAATACACCAGAATCTTATCATTGGCATAGTTTTCTTGAAATAACCTATGTGGAAGAAGGAAAAGGCTGTTTCTATGTCAACGGTAAGACCTATGAAATGGAAGCAGGAGATGTTATTATCTTTAATCAGACAGAGCCTCATGGGTGGCGCGCACGAGATGAAAAGATGGTTTTATTGGTATTGGTTTTTTCACCTCAGTTTATAGCAGATAAAACGAATTTATTTGACGAAGACTATCTCATTCCTTTTAAAGAGAGAGGAAGCTACTTTAAAAATAAAGTGGCTAAGAAAGAACAACACACCCCTTCTATTGCTACTCTTTTAAAAAATATTTATGAGGAAAATCAGAAAAAAGCTTTAGGTTTTCGGTTAATGATTAAAGTAGAAATCCTCCATATTTTAACCATTTTGATTCGTCATTATGAAGTAGAAGGAGAAGCACGAGAACTTCTTTCTAAGCAAGGAAAGGAAATGCGAAGGCTAGAAGAAGCCTTTCACTATATTAAAGACAACTATACACGAAAAATAACTTTAGAGGCAGTAGCTCAGATTGCTTGTATGAGCCCCAGTTATTTTTCAAGCTATTTTAAAAAGGTAACGGGACAAAGCTTTAAAGAATATGTCATTGCTATGCGCTTAAAAAGAGCAGAAGAGCTTCTTAGCACCACGACAATGAGTAGCTTAGAGGTAGCAAATAGCTGTGGCTTTTCCAATATGGCGAACTTCTACCACCTTTATAAGAAGTATAAAGGACATACCCCAAAAGAGACTTAAGAGTTTTGAGGCTATAAAATACAAAGTCTATCTTGAATCATGAGAGAGTACCTCATAAAAAAGCAGAGAAAGAACATAAAAAAACAGACGAATTTTCTTACTCCTAGGGCTTATGATGAAGGCATACATAAACCCTAGGGGTAAGGAGGTTTTTTTTATGAAAAATGGTAAATGGGTATTGGGTGTACTGGGTTTGGGCGAAGGAAGAAGTATTATTTCTGCAGCATTGCAAAGTGAATATTATGAGCTAGGTAAGATTTGTGATCTCAATGAAGAGCTTTGCAAAAAGCGCATAGCAGAATTTGGATTAATGGGTGGTTATACCACTAAGTATAAGGACTTATTAGAAGATGAAGGGATAGATATTATAGGGATTTACACACCAGATGCCTTTCATTTAGAGCATATCAAAGCAGCTCTTTTACATGGCAAACATGTCATTTGCACAAAGCCTGTTCTTATTGGATTAGAAGGAGCAAAAGAGCTTTTAGAATGTCAGGAACAAACAGGAAAGAGGGTTTTCATCGGTCAAAGCACCCGATTTTTTGAATCCATTATAAAACAGCGAGAAGCTTTTGAAAGGGGTAAAATTGGGGAGCTTGTTAGTGTAGAGTCTCACTATAAGAGTGATTCAAGATGGTTTTTGGAGAGGTCTTGGAGCAAGGAGGCGGGATTTTCTTGGATGTACAACTTTATGATTCATGCAGTAGATCTAGCAGCCTGGTATTTACCCCATATAGAGGAAGTATTTGGATATGGTGTGGTAAGCCCTAACACAACGGCCTTCGGCCTAAATGTAGAGGATACACTGACTTTTCTAGCAAAGGATGCCAGTGGCTCTTATGCCACGATAGAAGGCGCCTATGGAACACCATGTTTAAATAGTGATGTAGAATTTCCTATTGAGTGTACCTTGAGAGGGACAACAGGTATATCCAGAGGAGGATATAATCGCTTAAGATATTATGAGAAAGTGCTTAAGGTGCAGGTGCCACAAGATAAACCTTGTTATGCCTTAGATGCTAAGGTAGAGGATTTTTATGATGACAAAATATATTCTTTTGAGGAGAAATGTAAGTACTATTTTAGGTTTGAAGGAGAAACCCACCATGCGGGGGAATATCAAAATTATATTGATTATTTTGCAAAGGAACTTGCAGCCCATAGAATACCTAAACCAGATTTAAAAGAAGGTATTTATACAATTGCTATTATGGAAGCTATGCATCGCTCTTTAAAGACAGGTAAGCCTATAAAGGTTAGGACACTTTTGGAGGAGTATGGTCTAGAGGAAGTAAAATAAGTACAAAATGAGAGAAAGATAGGCTATAGACATTCTGCCTTGAAGGATGCTACTATGCAAATAAAAGGGGGAGGTTAGAAATGAACATTATTAGCTATAGTTGTAAGGGACAAAAGATAGACTTCATATTGCAGCAAGGTAAGATGCGTATTGAAATAAAAAGAGAGGATATTTTTAGATGTATCTATACAAAAAAAGAGGATTTCAAAGATACCCCGCTTATTATTGGCCAACAGAAGCCTCTAGAAGTTGCTTACAGTATAAATGAAACAGACGAGGCTATTTGGATTGAGACAAAGCGTATAAAGCTTCAAATAAGCAAGGAAGATGGACTCTTTACTTGGTATGAACAAGGAACTTCAAAGCTTTACTTACAGGAAGGTGAGAAAAGCCTAGCTGATACAGACATTATTCACTATACAACAGGTGGTGAAGAGCCTATCATCCATCGGGTTAAAACGGTAGATGGTGAACGAAATTTTATTCGTAATTTGGCCCCTGTAGTAGATCGTAAGGCTTTTAGAGGCAAGTTATCTTTTAAATGGCAAGATGATGAGGGAATTTATGGATTAGGACAGGGAGAGGAAGGAATTTATAATTACCGTGGACATAATCAATATCTTTATCAACATAATATGCGGATTCCTATACCCTTCTTTGTATCTTCAAAGTGCTATGGGATCTTAATGGATTGCTGTTCTCTAATGACCTTTAATGATGATTGTAATGGCTCTTATCTATTTATGGATGCAATTGAAGAAATGGATTATTATTTTATAGGTGGTCATGGACTAGATGAAGT
>JAEZKI010000087.1 GCA_023415525.1 Bacillota bacterium
AGTAAATGATGACTATCCTTATTCTTTACCCCTTATCAATCTTTACTAATCGTTATCAGGTATTTATTTACTTTATTTTTAATTTTATATTTAAAAGGAGTGCTCCCCCAAAATGGAAGAGCACTCCTTTTAATATTTTATACCTTTAAACATTTCTCTTATAAGCTTATCCATCCAGCTTAAACTGGTTTGATGTTTAATCCTGTCATCTATGCGATGATAGATTTCATTGGCTAGTAAGCTTATAACCACTAAGAGCCAAAGAAAAATCAGTGGATTGAGTGTAAAAGCTTCTAGTAGTTGGCCCCTCATGATGGCCTTTAGGGCAGCCAAACTATTACATCCCCAACAGGGTTTCCCTAATGCATCAAATATACAAGTAGTCCTATGATGAGTAGCGCTACTCACCCCATACATTAAAACTATTGTTCCTATACTCATTAACCCTAAAAAACCGATTTTAAATACTGGCCATTCTCTTTTCATTATTCTTTTAATGGCACTCCATTGGCATCATTAGGCACTTTGTCACAGAGAATAAGAATACCATCTACAAGTGTCCAGATAATACCTCCAATTGATGCTATGCCACAAGTAAAAAAACCTCCCACTGTACAAACTAAAAGTTGCGCAACACCGATACTTGTATAGCCTAAATAAAAACGCCCTACACCAAAGCATCCTAAAAAGATTTGAAGTAACCCAGCTACAAGCTTTGATTTTTGGTTAGCTTCATTATACGCCTTGGTAGGCTGATAAACATTCTGTACAGTTTGAGCCCCCTGTTGAGCTCCATTTACATCGTTATTTTGTTGCATAGTTGCCCCACAATAAGGACAAAAACGCACGCCCTCTTCTGATTCAGCCCCACATTTATTACAAAACATATCTACCCCTCCATTTATAAATATCACACTTTCTTCTCTTTATAGTAGCATACTCTCTCTCATGACTTCAAGTATAAATCCTTTAATTCAAAGACACGCTTAATGACTTACGACATATATTATAGGAGAATATCTTATCAATTATGAATTTGAGGAGGTTATTATGGGAATAGAAATTTGTAAAGATCTTAATGAATTACACCCGAAAGTTAAAGAATTGGCACTTAAATTCTTAGAGGAGTGTAAAAAGGCAGGCCTAAATATTTTAATTACAGAAACCTATCGTTCTGTAGAACGTCAAGACTATCTTTATGCTCAAGGACGTACACGAGCTGGAAATATTGTTACTCACTCTGTTGGAAATACCCTGAGTTCTTACCACCAATGGAGACTTGCTTTTGATATTGCTAACAACTCTAAATCGGACCCCTATAATATGACTGTCTTAACTAAGGCCGGTGCCATTGGTGAAAAGTTGGGCCTAGAATGGGGAGGAAGTTGGGCTAATTTTAAGGATTATCCCCATTTTCAATATACCTTTGGTCTTTCTATAAAAGACTTACATTCTGGTAAATTGTTACCTTCTTACGCTTCTACTTCTTCCTCCGAGAAAGCAGTTGTCCAAGAGAACTACCAGTTAGCCATTAATGAACTTGAGAAAAAGGGAATTATTACAACACCTTCTGCCTGGGAAAACCTAGAAACCGTTAATCCTACCTATGTACAAATGCTTATTATCAATATAGCCAAATATATACTCTCTCAGCTCACTTATGAGGAGGCCATTAAGCTATTAGTCGAAAAACAAATCGTCAGTTATCCTGAAGCTTGGCTCAATCAAACCACCTAACCTGTACAAAATGTTAAAAGGCTTATTACACTTGTTGCTGAAAAACTTTAATGGACCAAAAAATACCCACTAAAAATATCCTTATACCTTTAAGGGGCATAAGAATATTTTTAAGTGGGTTATTTTTTAGTGGGTTACATTTTTAATCCACTTTCCTCGGGATACACGAATAACGGCAACTATGGATTTGATGATTTCATCTGAGCGTAATAATAAATACACTACTGGTACAGAAAAACCAAATACCTTTAACCCGATAAAGCCTAGTGGTATAGCTATAAACCATAAAAAAATGACATCAGCCACTAATACAAAATGGGTATCTCCACCACCTCTTAAAATCCCCATCATAAGAACAAAGCTTAGAGATTGAAAAACTAAAATAAGCGAACCCACTGCCATAATGCCCATAGCAAGTTCTTTTGTTAAATCAGATACGTTATAGAACATAAGTACATAAGGGCGAAGAATATACATGATAATACCACCTACAAAGCCAAGTACAATACCTATAATAATGAAGGTATTGGCATACTCATTGACTTTGCTATATTCCCCTTTACCTATGGTGTTACCAATAATAACTGCTGCTGCATTTCCCACTCCCATTATAAAAACAGATACAAACTGCCACACTATACTATTAATACTGTTGGCGGATACTGCTTCTGTCCCCATCAACGCTACGATAAAGGCCAGGACAGAAGAACCTAACACCCATACTAACTCATTGGCAACAACAGCTCCCCCTACCTTTACAAAATCCTTTAATAAAATATAATCCGTTTTTAACAAACATTTAAACTTAAACTTAATTTTCTTCTCAAAGAAAACGATAAACACTATGATAATAATAAGTTCTACTAAGCGCGCTATAGTGGTGGCAATGGCTGCTCCTCTTACTCCTAATGCAGGTGCTCCTAAGTTACCAAAAATAAGGCTCCAATTCAGAATAACATTTACAACGAGAGAAGCTGTGTAAACAACAAGAGAAATTCTCACAGTCTGAACAGAACGTAAGGCACTAATCAAAATATTGGTAATGGCAAAGAAAATATAACTGATAAAAATAACCTGTAAGTATTCAGTTCCTTGTTCTATAATGATAGGATCCTTACTAAAAATAATCATAAATTGCCTAGGAAATAATGCCGCAACTATCATAAAAAGCACAGCAGCTCCTATACTAATTTTAATGACAATAGCAATTATCTTATGAATAGCCCCTATATCTTTCTTTCCCCAATATTGGGAAATAAGTACATTTGCGCCACTACCTATGCCAAAGCATAAAATCATAAATATAAAAAACAGCTGATTAGCTAAAGTTACGGCTGAAAGAGACTGCTCGCCTAAGCTTCCTACCATAACTGAGTCTGCCATACTTACCCCAAAAGTAATTAAATTTTGTATGGCAATAGGTATAGCAATGGATGTTATTAATTTATAGAAGGTTTTATCCTTGGTCAACATTCTACATAATCCTCCTTTTTTCTAAAAATTCATTATCTATTCTATCATATCTCCTATAATGATACTAGTTGTTTTGAGTTTCTTCTTTATTAATAGCATTTCTTTAGATCCTTGCAACAAGGTATAAAAATAGGTACTACTCTTAATAAGTCGTAGCACCTATTTTTATATCCTATCTTATTAAACTCTATTTAGGACACTCTATTTTTTCTGCTCCACCCATATATGGACGTAATACTTCTGGAATGACAACTGAGCCATCTGCTTGTTGGAAGTTTTCAAGAACAGCTGCTGTTGTACGTCCTACTGCAAGTCCACTATCATTTAAGGTGTGTACAAAACGGGCTTTATCTTCTTTACTATCTTTAAACTTGATATTGGCACGTCTTGCTTGGAAGTCTTCAAAATCAGAACAGCTTGATATTTCTACATAACGTCCATAACTTGGCATCCATACTTCAATATCATAAGTCATAGCTGAACTAAAACCTAAATCCCCTGTACAAAGGCGAACAACACGGTAAGGAAGTCCAATAGCTTTTAAGATATCCTCTGCATCATTAGTTAACTTTTCAAGCTCCTCATAAGACTCTTCAGGCCTTGTAAACTTAACCATTTCTACTTTATTAAATTGATGTTGTCTAATAATACCTCTTGTATCTCTTCCTGCTGAACCTGCTTCTGCACGGAAACAAGGTGTATAGGCACAATGCTTAATCGTTAGATCTTTACCCTCTAATATTTGGTCTCTGTACATATTCGTAACGGGAACCTCTGCTGTTGGAATTAAGAAATAATCTGTTCCTGCTACTTTAAAGGCATCCTCTTCAAATTTAGGAAGCTGACCTGTACCTGTCATACTTGCACGATTAACCATTAAAGGAGGAAATACTTCTGTGTAACCATGCTTATCCACATGCATATCTAACATAAAGTTCATAATGGCACGTTCCAGTCTTGCTCCTAATCCTTTATAGAATACAAAACGAGAACCTGTCACCTTTCCTGCTTTTTCAAAATCTAATATATCTAACCCTTCACCTAAATCCCAATGGGCTTTGATTTCAAAGCCAAAATCTCTAGGTGTTCCTACTTTACGAAGTTCTAGATTTTCACTGTCATCTGCTCCTACTGGTACAATAGGATTAGGTAGATTAGGTAGACTCATTACAATAGTAGAAATCTTCTCATCAATTTCTTTGATTTGTGCATCTAAGACTTTTACTTCATCAGAAAGTTGTTTCATTTCAGCAAAGATAGTCGTTGTATCTTCTCCTGCTTTTTTCATAGCTGGGATTTGCTTAGAAACAGCATTTTGTTTGCTTTTATGCGCCTCTACTTCTTGTAAAAGTTCACGTCTTTTAATATCAAGTTCTGTAAACTCGTCTAAGTTATATTTACCACTTCTTGTTGCTAATCTTGCTTTTACACCCTCTAAGTCTTCACGTAATAATTTGATATCCAACATAGCTTTCACCTCATTATTAAATAGTTTTAATAAAATAATCTTATACATAAAAGATACTTTGCAACACACACTAGGCATTGAGGGCACAAAAAAACGCCCTTATATCCATTGTGTCATGAATAAAAGGACGAGTATCTCTCCCGTGGTGCCACCTTCATTTATTAGCTTTAATGAAAAGCTAACCTTGTACACTGCTATATAGGGCAGCTCCCTCCTGATTCATCATCAGCGACTCCTAAAGTGGACCCTCTTAACTGGCTTATTAGTTCACACCAACCACTAACTCTCTTAAAAGCCTTGTTAAAACTCTTCTTTTATCATCATCGTTAACTTATGCAATTTGGTTCTATTATAGAATACCCCTCTAAAAAAATCAAGGAAACAGAATTATTTTTTAAATAATGTATATAAACGCCTATTGTTGGTGATAATATGCTTGTACCAAGTGTGAGGTACATCGCTAAATCCCCCCTCAACCTAGGTTTCTCCCCCTGAAACCTAGGTCCTTTTATGCCCATTGACTATCAATGGGCATATTTTTATATCTATTGGATTTGTATACTACTTGTAAACTATTATATATATTTTATTTTCTATTATAGTTTATAAGGAAAATAGGTAAAATTACAGGATTATATAGCAGTTAATTCATTATAAAATAATTTTGCGATCAAAAAAGCGTGTGGTATACGACCTCACGCTGATTTTTCTTTTTTACTATACTTTTTATCTAATACATAATCGCATATTTTACTGGACAAGAAAACAATTATTACCCCTGCCCATGAAGCGATTAAAACTCCCCAATAAAATTCCACTAATTCTGGGTTGCCTTTACTTAAGAAGTTGATTAGCAGAGAGGTTTTTTCGTATCCCCATTTAATAGTAGCTGGTAATAGAATCATTACCCATGATAGAATGAGTAGAGCAAATATTACAGCATATGCTATTCCATAATTAATAGCAACTTGTACTAAAAATAAGCTTTTAAATTTTTCAAGTTTAGAATCTGAGGTTTTCAACTCAAAATCATCTTCATTTTCATACATATTAATCCCCCCCTTATCCCTTTATAAAACAATTATACTAACTTTTCAGAAAATTTTATATAATTATTTTTAATTTTGTCTTAAAAACTAATAAATTTATCTGATGCCCCTAAATATGCCACACATTATATCCTAATTCTTCCAAGACTAATTACATTTTCATTAGGAAAGTCAGCTCACATCTCTCCAATTCATTTTATTTTGTCAAAAACATAGAGTTGCATAAGGTATGAGCAAAGCTAGATATCCTTATGTTAATAATACTACAAAAAAAATTAAAAATACTTATTTTCTACTTTATACCGAAAATATGTTGTAAAAATTTATATTTTTTTATTCATAATATACAATAGCTGTTTTCTATTTATAAAAATCACTATCTAATTTCTTTACAAACTTGTAAGTTGATGGCCTCTTGTTTGTATTTTCTTACTTTTTATTGATTATTTTAGTGCCTAGTAGCCACTTGTTAATTTGTTGACAATTATTTTTAGGTATGCTAACATCAAGCCATAAAGGTAAATACTACTCTCTTAGCAACTGTGGTATATAATAACCTTTATTGTTAAAAAAATAACATTCTTTTAGATGTTACTTTTATATACAAAGTTTGACCTTTTATTTGAAATTTAAAATGATAATTTGAAGGAGGCTGTTAAAATGTCTGAAAACAAAAAAGAAAAAACAGTAGAAGTTAAAGTGGATGCAGTGGCTATGGTAGACGATTTAGTAAAAAAAGCTTCTGTCGCTTTAGATGCCTTTATGAGTTATAACCAAGAACAAATCGACGAAATTACAAAAGCTATGGCACTTGCTGGTCTTTCTAATCAAATGAAACTTGCTAAGATGGCTGTTGAAGAAACAGGCCGTGGTATTTTTGAAGATAAAGTAACAAAAAACATCTTTGCAACAGAATATATTTACCATAGTATCAAACACGAAAAAACAGTTGGTGTGATTGAAGACAATGAAGATGAAGGTTATATTGAAATTGCAGAACCTGTTGGTATTGTGGCAGGTGTTACGCCAACTACTAACCCTACTTCTACAACTATGTTTAAAGCGATCATTGCTATTAAGACACGTAATCCTATCATCTTTGGTTTCCACCCTGCTGCTCAAAACTGCTCTCGTGAAGCAGCTATGATTGTAAGAGATGCTGCTATTAAAGCCGGTGCTCCTGAAAATTGTATTCAATGGATTGATGTACCTTCTATTGATGCAACCAATGCCCTTATGAATCACAAAGATGTTGCTATGGTTCTTGCTACAGGTGGTTCTGCTATGGTTACAGCTGCTTACTCAACAGGTAAACCAGCTCTTGGTGTTGGTCCTGGTAACGTACCAGCTTTCGTTGAAAAAACAGCTAACCTCGAACAATCTCTTACAGACATTATTCTTTCTAAATCCTTTGACAATGGTATGATTTGTGCTTCTGAACAAGCAGCAATCATCGAAGCGCCTATCTATGATCAAGCCGTTGCTTTTATGAAAAAACAAGGTTGCTACTTTGCGACGAAAGAAGAAATCGAAAAACTATCTCCAGTGGTTATTGACCCTATTCGTATGATGGCAGGTCCAGCAATCGTTGGTAAATACCCTCATGAAATTGCAGCCCTTGCTGGTATCACTATTCCAAAAGAAACCAAAGTCATCTGCTGTGAAATTGATGGTGTAGGTGAAGCTTATCCTCTTTCAAGAGAAAAACTTTCTCCAGTTTTAGCTATTGTTAAAGCAAAAAATGTTGAAGACGGTATTCAGAAGGCTGAAGCCATGGTTGAACTGGGTGGTCTTGGCCATACAGCAGTTATCCATACAACAGATAATGACTTAATCAATGAATATGGTAAACGTCTTAAAGCTTGCCGTATTGTTGTAAACTCTCCATCAGCATTTGGTGGTATCGGTGATGTGTACAACTCACTTATGCCTTCATTAACACTTGGCTGTGGTTCTTATGGACGTAACTCTACTTCTTCAAACGTTACAGCAGCAAACTTAATTAATAAGAAAAGGGTGGCTAAAAGAAGAGTGAATATGCAATGGTTCAAAATCCCAGAAAAAATTTATTTTGAAGCAGGTTCTGTTCAATATTTAGCTAAAATGCCTAACATCTCTCGTGCCATGATTATTGCCGACCCAATGATGGTTCAACTTGGCTATGTTGATAAAGTAACTTACCAACTAACCAAAAACTTAAATAAAGTAGCTATAGAAATCTTCAGCGAAGTAGAACCAGATCCAGACTTAGAAACAGTACGTAAAGGTACAAATGCTATGAACTCCTTCAAACCAGACGTTATCATCGCTCTTGGTGGTGGTTCTGCAATGGATGCAGCTAAGGCTATGTGGTTATTCTATGAACACCCAGAAGCTGACTTCGTAGGTATGGCTCAAAAATTCATGGATATTAGAAAACGTGTTTATAAATTCCCTAACCTTGGTAAAAAAGCAAAAATGGTTTCTATTCCAACTACCTCCGGTACAGGTTCAGAAGTAACCTCATTTGCTGTTATCTCTGATAAATCTAAAAACATGAAATACCCATTAGCAGACTATGAATTAACACCAGATGTAGCTATCATTGATCCAGACTTTGTTATGTCCGTTCCAGCTACACCTACTGCTGATACAGGTCTTGACGTTTTAACTCATGCTATTGAAGCTTATGTATCTGTTTTAGCATCAGACTTTACAGATGCTCTTGCACTTCATGCTATTAAACTTGTATTTGAATACTTACCTCGTTCTTACAAAAACGGTGCGAAAGATCCAGAAGCAAGAGAAAAAATGCACAATGCTTCTTGTATTGCAGGTATGGCATTTACCAATGCCTTCCTTGGTATTAACCACTCACTAGCTCATAAATTAGGTGGAGAATTCCATATTCCTCATGGTCGTGCCAATGCACTTCTTCTTCCACATGTTATTGCATACAATGGTGAAACGAATCCTTCTAAATTTATGGCATTCCCTAAATATGGTAAGTTCATCGCTCCACAAAGATACCAAGATATCGCTAAAATGTTAGGTCTTAAAGCTTCTACTCCAGAAGAAGGTGTAGCATCACTTGTTAAAGCTGTTAAAGACTTAATGAAAGAACTTAACGTTCCAGCAACCATTAAAGAAATGGGTATTAACGAAAAAGATTACTTAGGCAAAATCTCTGACCTCGCTTACAAAGCTTTTGAAGATCAATGTACTACCGCTAATCCAAGACTTCCAAAAGTAACTGAAATGGAAGAGCTTTACAAAAAAGCTTACTATGGTAAATAATCCTTAAACCTTTTTATCTCATCCTTTTAACTATAAAAAGAGCCTCACTTATGACTAAATTTCTCATAAGTGAGGCTCTTTTACTTTTACACATCTTACTCAAAGGCTGGTTCAATATAGTCTTTAATAAGTTTTCTTCTGTCCTTGGCATTTTGCATATAAAAGGAGAGCATGGAGATGACCAACCCTTTCTTTGCATTGACATAGATAATATTTCCCCCGTCTCCAATAGCTGCATAGCAGTGTTCTTTAGGATCTAGCACCCACCAGAGATAGCCATAGGACATTTTCCACTCTTTAGATAGGCTCTGCTCCTTTGTACTCTCCTCGATCCACTTTATGGGTACAATTTGTTTGCCTTCCCATAGGCCTTTATCAAGGGTGAGCTGCCCTATCTTTGCCATATCTGTGGCTTTAAGAGTAAGGCCCCAACCTGCTGTATTTATTCCCTCAGGGTCAACTACCCAACCACTGATATTTCTAGACTTGAGAAAAGCCATATTCTCTTCTTTACCATGGAGTACCACATTATTTTTAACCTGAATGTCTAAAGGGGCAAATAGATGCTCTGTTGCAAAATCCAGTATAGATTGTCCTGTTGCTTTTACAAGAATGCCAGATAAAATGTGTATTCCCACTAAGGGAGAATACCTAAATGTGCCTATTTCTCCCTTTCCTCCTAATAGGTTAAGGGCAGCATCAACCCATCCCTCCCCTGCAAAAACCTTGGCATAAGGTTCAGTCTTACAC
>JAEZKI010000121.1 GCA_023415525.1 Bacillota bacterium
AAGTTTATTAAAAACATAAGGAAAAAGCTAAGGATAATACAACTTAAGAAGCGGAAAAAAGAACCTATACTCATAAAGGTCGGTGGACACATGAAGCAGTAGACAATGAAGTTAGGAATAAACTCAAAGCATACCCCTGCTATACGAAGGGCAGTAGCATTAGCAAAAAGGATATTCATAATTGAGCAAGGCTTTGTAAGGAAAATAGATAAGTCACCTGTTGAGATCCACTCTGCAAGGATGATATCTGCAAAATTAAAGGTGAAATACCAGACAAAGTTAGTCCCAGCAAAATACCAAATCATTTGAGCCAGCTCATAATTGGCTATGGAACTTGCACCTTGATAAGTATAAATGCTAGTGAATAGGGAAATCGTTACAAGTACAACAATGGGGTCAATAAAGAGAGAGATTAGTAAGCCCCAACGATGCTGGAACACTACTTTGGCATAGGCCTTGAAACAGGCGCTAAATGCATTCATAAAATCATTCCTCCTTTAATAATGAAATGCTTATAGCTATATCAAAAAGCAGTATAAGAATAGATAATATCAAATTTAGAATATTTAGTCAATAAAAAATATAATTTTTATTATAAATAATTTATTAACGTTAGACCCTATAACTTAAAAGATAACGTAAGTATTTTCAAATAAGTACTTTTAATAAAGGAGGAGAGTATGCTATAATAATTGGAGCAGAATAATAGGGGGATGTAGCTCACTTGGGAGAGCGCTTGAATGGCATTCAAGAGGTAGAGGGTTCGATCCCCTTCATCTCCATAGTAAAGGAAGTTGTACACTTAAGAGAGTGTACAACTTCTTTTTTGTGTGCGCCCAGCATAGGCGCAATCTAGCAGGTGAAAGTCCTAAGTGGCATATTTTGATTTTAGCGCCTTTAGGGATCAGCCGAACATTTGAGTTTTTCTAAGTCCCCTCAATGTCGATGTTTGTACAGTGGTAGAAAAATATCCGGTCGATGAGCGCCATGCTTATGTCGCTTCTTTTATATGGACATATTTGTTAGAAGTATAATGAAAAAAATATAGTAAAAAAATAATGAAAAGTATATAATATTATAGAAAAATGAGAATTATATAAAAATTATTGCATAGAAGGGGAAGAGGGTAGTTATGAGTTATAGTAAGGAGGATTTTGATAAGAGTGCAAATGTGAAGGCTGTGTATATATGGTGTATAATATGTTCTATATTGACACTGGCTTATGGTATAGAGATTATTAAGGGGTTGAGGAATTTTAGTTATTATATTATCTTTTTATTATTTTGTTGGGTTCCATTTGCCATAGGAATTATCTTTTTAAGAAGTAAAAGTCTAAACGCATCTTATTATAAACATATTATACCTATAGGGTTTGGAATCACCTATGCTTTTGCTTTATTCACCAACAATTCACCTTTAGTTTTTGTCTATATACTACCACTTACCAGTATGCTTATTTTATTTAAGGATAAAAACTATATCATGCGGGTAGGAGTGGCAGTAATCATTATAAATCTTGCTGCCATTGGTAAAAGTATATTAGCTGGGAATACAGCACCAACAGATATAACAACTTATGAAATTCAAGTAGCTTGTGTCCTTTTATGTTTTATAAGTTATACTTTGGCCATTGAGCACCTGATACTGGTAGACAATACCATATTGGGAGGTGTAAAAGAACATCTAGCCACTGTAGTCCATACGGTTGGAAAGGTAAAAGAAGCTAGTAGCAAGATTGTAGAGGGTGTAACAGTAGTCAAAGACTTAACAGATGATAATATCTATGGTGCTAACCAAGTTGTACAGAGTATGACCGATTTAGCTGGAAGTAATAATATTCTTTATGATAAAACAAAATCTTCACAAGATATGACTGAAATGATTAATGCTCAGGTTCAAAATGTGGCTAACCTTATTCAAGTCATGGTGCAGCTAGCAGAGGAATCTAAGATTCATGCAGGAACTAGCAAAAATCAATTAGAAGAGGTTGTAGATTTAGCAAATATTATGTCTGACCTTTCTGGTCAGGTAGAAGCCGCCCTTAGTGAATTTAATCAGGTTTTTGCTCAGGTAAAAAATGAAGTGGGAATCATTGATAGCATTACCACACAAACGAATCTATTGGCTTTAAATGCTTCTATTGAAGCAGCAAGAGCAGGAGATGCAGGAAAAGGGTTTGCTGTAGTAGCTGAAGAAATCCGAAAGCTCAGTAATGTCACAAAAGATTCTTCCACCAATATTTTTACATCCCTTCAAAGTCTGGAGGAGACCTCTGATAAAGTTATCCTATCTACCAATCAAATCACTTCCAATATAAAGGGCTCCTTATCTAAGGTTAAGTTGGTTAATAGGAGTGTAATGGGTATATCTGAAGATTCACAGCATCTAGAAGAAAACATTAATACTATTCATAAGGCTATTAAAGAAGTTGAGAATTCCAATGGACAAATGGTAGATAATATGAAAGATGTAACAGAAGTAATGCAACAAGCTACAGTAAGGATACAAGAAACAGAGCAGGTAACTAAAGAAATAGTAAGTAAATATGAGAAGACCTCTAAAAATGTTGAATATATTGAAACTATCGTAGAGAAATTGGTTAAAGATCTTGATTAAAGAGCTTGGAAATGATGGGCTTATAAAAGTTGAAGATATCAGTTAAAACAAAGTGTATAAATTTAAAAATAAAAAAGTAGCAGATACTTAAAACCATAGAAAAGCTAGGTGATTAACAATTGCCTAACTTTTCTTTTTTATTGTAAAAACGTGAATAGCTTCTTTATAAAAGGAACATAAAATAAGGTCATTTTTAATGAAAAAGCCATAAAAATAAATGAAATATAGAAATAAATATAGACAATAAAGAAGAAGGGAAAGCAAAAAATGTAAAAAATATATAAATAATTGAAATAAATTTTCTTAATTATGTTGATTTTTTTAAATAGTAGTATTATAATCTAAGTAACCGGTTTAGTAAACCGGTTACTTAGATTATAATGCTACCTCTTAAAAGAGATGCCAAAAGGGCTACTTCAGTTGGATGTAAAGCTTAAGGATGCTTTTATAAGAGGCTTAGTAGCTATTAATTAGAGAATCTTCCGAAAGAGGTGGAGTATACATGGAACAAAAAGAGATTTTGGTAGTGGGTAGCTTAAATATGGATTTAGTAGTTAAGCTAGTAGATATGCCAAAAGTAGGTGAAACAGTTTTAGGAAGGGACATACACTATGTACCCGGAGGGAAGGGAGCAAATCAAAGTTTTGCTGCTACGCGATTAGGTGGCAAAGTAACGATGTTAGGCAAAGTAGGGGATGATGATTTTGGCAAAACCTTAGTTAATCATTTAAATAAGGCAGGGGTAAATACATCAGCAATAGGTTTTGAGAAAGATTGTTCTACTGGTCTTGCTATTATTTATGTCAATAATGAAGGAGATAATAGCATTGCAGTTATACCAGGAGCTAATGCGAGATGCGATATTAACTATATTGAATCCCATTTAGATAAAATAAGAAAAGCAGATCTTATTATGATGCAAATGGAAATTCCCATGGAAACGGTGCGATACGTTATAGAAGTTGCCCACCAATATAACAAGCAGCTTATTTTAAATCCAGCACCAGCTCCAGATTTTATAGAGGATGACCTTTATAAGAGAATTCATTATCTGACACCTAATGAAACAGAATTAGCAAAACTAACAGGTTACCCAGCAGATACAATGGATGAAATTATAAAGGCCAGTCAGTATCTTATTGAGAAAGGCGTAAAAAAAGTACTTGTTACTTGTGGGGACAGAGGAGCAGTACTTGTTGACCAAGCTTCTCATAGGCACTACACCACCCACAAGGTAGAAGCTATTGATACAACTGCAGCAGGGGACTCTTTTAATGCAGCTGTTGCCGTTAAGTTAATGGAGGGAAGTAGCGAAGAGGAAGCCATTCAATTTGCTAATAAGGTATCAGGAATAGTAGTAACAAGGGTAGGTGCTCAAAGTTCTATCCCTAGTCGACAAGAGGTTGAAGAAGTAAGGTAAGCTAAGTCCAAATAAGAAGAGGGGGAATAAGCAATGGACGAAAATATTTTGGTAATGGAAAAGATCACTAAGATATATGGAAATGGCTTTGTCGC
>JAEZKI010000134.1 GCA_023415525.1 Bacillota bacterium
CCATAGTTGTTCCCATCTCTTGGGCAATTAAAGCACCATTTGCTCTCTTAGGAAGTTCACCCACATATTCCGTATAACCTTCAATGGTTCTTACCATAGTAGCTTCACCACGAGAGTCAGTAATTAATTCACTTCTAAATCCAAGAAGGGAACGTGTTGGGCAAAGGTATTCAATACGAATATGCCCATTTTCTGGTTCCATAGTTTGCATCATACCTTTTCTAAGGTTAAGTTTACTAATAACAGAACCTGAATATTCTTCAGGCACAGAGATGACCACACGTTCTACTGGCTCAACTAATTTACCATTCTCATCCCGATGCATAATAACCTCTGGTTTAGAAACACCTAGCTCATAGCCTTCTCTTCTCATATTTTCAATAAGAACAGATAAATGAAGTTCACCACGTCCAGATACCCGATAACCGTCGGTTGTATCCATAGGTTCTACTCTTAAACCTACATTAATCTCTGTTTCTTTTTCAAGACGATCCTTGATATGTCTTGTTGTGACATATTTACCACTTTGTCCTGCAAAAGGTGAACTATTAACTAAGAAATTCATAGCTAGAGTAGGTTCTTCAATATGAATAGGCGTCATGGGTTCTACTTGACCTATCTCACCTACTGTCTCTCCAATACAAATATCAGGTACACCTGCAATAACAACAATATCTCCACTTGTAGCTTCTGGTACAACAACTTGTTTGAGTCCTTCATATACCATGACTTTAGAGATTTTAGCAGTACGCATCTTCCCTTCATTATCTGCAATCTCTACTGTTTGTCCTTCTTTAACTTTACCTTTATAAATACGTCCTATTCCAAGACGTCCTACAAAGTTATCATAAGAAAGGGCACTGATTTGTAATTGAAGAGGTGCTTCATCATCTTTTGGATACTCACCAACGCGTTCAATAATGGTATCTAAAAGAGGGAGGATATCTTGTCCTTCGTCTTCAAGATTATATTGCATAATGCCTTGTTTCCCAATTCCATAAAGAATAGGGAAATCTAATTGCTCATCATCAGCTTGTAGATCTACAAAAAGATCAAAAGTCATATCTACTACTTCTTCTGCACGATGGTTCGGCTTATCAATTTTATTAATAACAAGAATGGGTTTTAAACCTAATTCTAAAGATTTCTGTAGTACAAAACGTGTCTGTGGCATAGGTCCTTCAATAGAGTCTACTAATAAAATAACCGTATCTACTGTACGAATAACCCGCTCAACTTCTGAAGAGAAGTCACTATGCCCTGGTGTATCTACTATATTTATTTTATAATCGCCATGCTTAATGGAACAGTTTTTAGAATAAATGGTAATCCCACGTTCTCTCTCTAAATCATTACTATCCATAATACAATCTACATGTTCCTCATTGGCACGAAAAACGCCACTTTGGTTTAAAAAAGCATCTACTAATGTAGACTTTCCTGCATCTACATGGGCGATTACAGCTATATTAATTATCTTCATATCACTCATAGTTTATGAATCCCTCTTTCTTCTGTGTTAATCACAAGTACCTATTTTATCATATTTAGTCACAATCTACAACTATAATATTTATAGTATCTACTTTACTAAACTGTTTTAAACATCCAAAAAAGTGGGTTCTTTCACCTATTTTAAGAGCACTATTCACCGATGTAAAGCTCCTCTTAAAAACTTAACCGTCTATTTACTACTATTTTATTAAAAAATTATCATTTTTTCTTTAATTAATTACATACTTTTATATAATATTTATTATCTTTTACTATTGTTGTTATTTTTAATATTCTCTATAATATAAATAACTTTTCAATCAAGGAGACCCCCTATGCCTAGAAAAATGCAGTTATCTCACTTATTTAGTCCCGAAGTGCTCTATGTTTTTAGTAATGAATTTGATTCCGTCCCAGAATCATGTGTACAATCTACTCCCCATACCCATGAAATGATCGAACTCTCCATTATTTTAGATGGAATAGCTACATATCGTTTTGAGGATAAGGAAAGGGTAGTCACTAAAGATAGCCTTGTCATCCTCAATCCCAATATCACTCACTCCGTTCACTTACCTGTACAAGGACATTTTAAAGATTTACATATTGGTATGAATCACTTATTACTCCCTAACGGCGAAGTAAACTTTTTTCCTTTAACTGCCCAGCCCCCTATTATTTTACTTGATAAAAATAAAGAAGACTTTTTTGAGACGTGCCAAGTTCTTTTAAGAGAAAACACTTCTCATCATTCCTGCTACACCACCATGCTCCGTCTTTTAGTCACTCAGCTCACCGTTCTTATTTATCGTGAATTAGAAAGCCAGCCAAGCCCTGAATCAGAGAGCTATATTTCTCCTGGTTATCCTCAAAAAAGAGAACTAGCTGAAGCTATGCTTACCTATATTAATACCCATTATATGCAAGATATCTCTTTAGAGGTCTTTTCTAAAGATATGTACTTGAGTCAAGTTTATCTTTCTAAAATATTCAAAGAAGAAATAGGTACTTCTCCTATTAATTACCTCATTCAAAAGCGTCTTGCTCGTGCTAAAGAGCTTTTGGAAAAAACAGATTTGTCTATTCACGCCATTGCTCAACAGGTTGGTTATGCCGATATGTATCACTTTAGCAAACTCTTTAAAAAATACTATGGCTTTCCACCTTCTAAATGTCTTCGTCCGACCTCAAAAAAACAAAAGAGATGATTCTCATAGATTAAGAATCATCTCTTTATTATTGTTGTTCACATTAACTTATTATTATTCAGCTGGATTAGGAGCACCTACTGGACAAACGCCTGCACATGCACCACATTCGATACATTCATTAGCATCAATCACGTATTTACCATCACCTTCTGAAATACAATTTACTGGACATTCTCCTTCACAAGCTCCACAACTAATACATTCATCATTAATAAAATATGCCATTGCTATTCCCTCCATTAGATAATAGATTTGTTTTTAGTAGTTATTTTTGTTTGATTTTGACATCTCAAACTCAAGTTAATAATACTATTATTCCAGTAAGCCTGTCAAGAAATTTAACTAAAGTATCTTTTTTATTTATAGTTAATTTACTATAATTTCTACCCTATCTCTCTCTTCATTTTTTACTATTTTAACTAACAAATCCTTTTTTTCGCCATTTTCTACTTCAATGTTTTTGAGAGTAACTTCTCCATTTTTCAGAAGTGCTTTTGCTATAGTTTTTGTCATCCTCTTGCCATAGGTAGCCATCCTTGCATTTTCCTTCCAAATAACAAATTGACAACCTTGCTTATAACCTAAACATCCAAAACCCTTCTTACCCTCAATGATAGCTCCCCCACATAGAGGACATTGACCTAGTATTTCTCTTTCTACACCAGAAGAGCTACTCTCTTTCTTTTCCTTAGATGAGGCTGTAGTGCTACGCCCCCTAGAAGGTGTTCCTTCTTTTTTCTCTGGAGACTTTTGCATAGGCGGTGTACTCACTAACGCATTAGCTCTTTGTCCTTTAATATCCTTTATGGCACTTGATACAAATTCTTTAATATGTTCTAAGAAATCTCTTTTAGAAACCTTTCCCTTCTCTATATCTTGTAAGGTCTTTTCTAGTCTTCCTGTATATTCTAAATCCATAAGTTCCTTCACAGGAAGGGTTTCTATAATGTATTTCCCCTTAGGCGTACAACGTACATTCTTCTTTTGCATGACTGTATAACCAGTGGTGTTTAGCTTTTTAAGGGTCTCTGCCCGTGTGGCCGGTGTCCCGATACTAAACCCACTTAAGATAGCATCCATAAACTCACTTTCATCTTTTTCACTTTGCTCCTTATCTTCTTCATTAGAAGACTTGAACTGCTTACCACACGTTTCCATGGCACGAAGCAAGGTTTTTTCCGTATAAGGAGCAGGTGGTTTTGTTTTTAGTTCAGATAAATTAAGTTTTTCTATTTCAAAGACCATTTTTTCTTCCAAAGGAGGCAAAATCACCTCTTTGCTTTGCTCTGCTTCTACCTTTTTGAAACCTAATTCCTTTTGAATCTTCCCTTTTGTCACAAAGATAAACTC
>JAEZKI010000066.1 GCA_023415525.1 Bacillota bacterium
CCCCTCAACTATGAAAAAGTAAATTTCTACGGTACCCTCGATGAACCTGTTCACGCCAAAAATTTAGAAGAAACCATAAAGCTTATTCAAACCAAACATCCCACTGCCTTGGTTATTGCCATTGATGCTTGTTTAGGTGCTAGTACAAATATTGGCTGTGTGACTATTGGTGAAGGAGCCATTTATCCTGGTGCCGGTGTTAAAAAGGACTTACCTCCTATTGGCCATATTCATATTACAGGTATTGTCAATTTTAGTAGCATGATGAATATGGTTGTCCTACAAAACACACGTCTTTCTCTTGTTATGAAAATGGCTGACAGTATTGCCATGGGACTTAAACATTGTCTATGGCGCTACTATAAAAATAATACGGTTCACTAAAAAAGTGCTACTTCCTTTTATGGAGTAGCACTTTTTATATAACCTTTATGGATTAATTCTTGCTCAATAACATCTAATTCTTCTTCTGTAGCTGCTTCTATTGTATGCATATGCTCGCCCTTTGTTAGTTGCATGAGAGGACTTGCACTGGTACTATTTACTTTTTCTACAAACTGCTTAATTTCCCGTCTTGTTTTTAAGAAAAGACCTGCTATTAATTCACCATAGACAGGGTGTATAACAATAACATCACGTACTGTCCCCCCATTATCAACAATGGTATTTAGCTCATCTTCTAACTGTTCCTGTCCATGTTTAACTGCCAGTACTCTCTTTTTCACTCTAGCTGCTTCTTTATTTAAAATATAGCCTCGTGCTGTTGCCACAATATCATAACCTTGTGCTCTTAATAAAGCGATGTCCTGAACAATTACTTGCCTACTTACTTCAAATTTCCTAGCAAGGAGTCCTCCACTAATTGGTAAAACACCTTCCTTGAGTAGGCTCAATAAGTGTTCCCGTCTCTTTTCACCCTCCATAGAATCTCCTCCTTTATACCTTCATTCTCTATTATAGCATAAGTTCTTTAACGCGTATGTGTCAAAGAATACATTTTTCTATAAAAAGGTGTAACGACTATTTCCTTTAAATCCATAGTCATTACACCTTTTCTACTTTTCTTATATTCGCTATTCTTATATCTACTCTTTACTAACCCTTTATTCTTTTTAAGAGCGTTTCTTTTAAAGTTTCGTAACCTTTTTTGCCTAAGAGGGCAAACATATTCTTTTTATACTCTTCTACACCTGGTTGATTAAAAGGATTCACACCTAATAAATAACCACTTATACCACATGCTTTTTCAAAGAAATAAATCAATCTCCCCATATTGTAAGCATTCATTTCTGGAATATTAATAACAATGTTAGGTACGCCTCCATCTACATGCGCAAGAAGTGTTCCTTCAAAAGCCTTTTTATTCACAAAATCCATTGTATTTCCTGCTAAATAATTTAGTCCATCTAAATCCACAGGCTCTTCTTCTAGGGTCACATCTATACTTGGGGTTTCAATATTAAGTACTGTCTCAAACATAATACGTTGACCTTCTTGGATATATTGTCCTAATGAATGAAGGTCTGTTGAGAAGTTAACAGATGAAGGATAAATTCCTTTATTATCTTTTCCTTCACTTTCTCCATAAAGTTGTTTCCACCATTCTCCAAAGTATTGCATAGTAGGTTCATAGTTTACAACGATTTCTGTTGTCTTTCCTTTTCTTAAAAGAGCATTACGTACAGCTGCATATTTATAGCATTCATTGTTTTGTAGATCTGCTACTTGATATTCTTCTCTCGCTGCTGCAGCTCCCTCCATTAAATCATCGATATTAACACCTGCTACAGCAATAGGAAGAAGACCTACAGCTGTCAATACAGAAAAACGGCCTCCTACATCATCTGGAATCACAAAGGTTTCATAACCTTCTTCTTGCGCTAAGGTAAGAAGGGCCCCTCTTGCTTGATCTGTCGTTGCAAATATCCTATCTTTAGCACCTTCTTTACCATACTTATCTTCCATGAATTTCTTAAATACACGGAAAGCAATAGCTGGCTCTGTGGTTGTTCCTGATTTAGAAATGACATTGACACTTACATCCTTGCCTTCACATACATCTAATAAGTTTTTAAGATAGCTTCCTGAAATATTATTTCCAGCATAATAAATCTCTGGTGTTTTTCTTTGCTCTTTACATAAACCATTGTAAAAAGTATGGCTGAGAGCATCTATACAAGCTCTTGCTCCAAGGTAAGAACCACCAATACCAATAACAATTAAAACATCTGAATTCTTTTGAATTCTCTCAGCTGCTGCTTTGATCTTGCTAAATTCTTCTTTATCATAATCAACTGGTAAATCAATCCAGCCTAAAAAGTCATTTCCTGCGCCCGTCTTCTCATGTAACATGTTGTGTGCAAGTTCTACTTGTGTTTCTAAGAACTCTACTTCATAAGGTTGCACTCCCGTTTTAGAGTAGTCAACTGTGATTTTACTCATTACTACATCCTCCTATAATCCAACACTATTCTTTTAACTTTACTATTATAAAGCAGTTTGACTTTTTTTTAAATACAAAAAAATTATTTTTATTAATTTATAAGATTTAAGCGATTTATTTTATTATGTATTCACCCTCCTGAATGCGGTGGGGAAATACTCCCCCTTCACCTTTATAGTCTAGGAAAGTCTAATTTTAGATAAAAGTAAAACTTTCCTAGACTATAAAAAAAGAAGCCATGGAAGCTTCTTTATTGAAGAATCTTTATGAGTTTGGCAATATCTTGAGCGGTTAATTCTGAGTTGTCTATTTGCTCTTCTGTAATTTTTGAATCCTTTATATCCTTTGTAGTCTTTGTCTCTGATTCTATGGTGCTAGAAAGCTTTATCTCCTGTTCTTGGGTATCTTCTAGGTTTAAACTATCTTCTTCTCCTATTATAGCCAAAGTAGACTTTGAGCCTTCCTTACTTTTCTTTTCCTTTTCTATAGGTAAAATATTAATGAGGTAATTCACCATAAGTGTCAAAATAAGTTCTTGCTTTTCATTGACTGCCATTATAATTTTAAAAATCTCAACGCCAATGGTTAAAAGGGCACTTATGCTTGTGAGTATAATCATGGTTCCACTCAAAGAAAGCTGATCTATACTTATGACTAATACTTCTAATAAAACAACTGCCCACATTAAAAAGCTCGTTTTATTCGCTAGATTCTTTATAGCCATATAGGAAAAAGAGCCAATCCTTTCTTTTTGTAATGTAGCTACCAAAAAGGCTTCTAGATCTACCTTCTCCTTAAGTGTATCCTCCATCTTGTAATAGGCTTTAATGATACGATCTACAAACTCAATATGAGACTGTGTCTTATAAACCCTAGCATTATTATAAAGCTCAATGCTCGTTTCGATAACTTGAAATTTATGTTCCATCATCTTCGTTGTCAACACAACAAGTATGGCAAGTGCCACCTGAATACTAAATAAACCTATTATCATTTTTTCTCACCTCACGTAGTTTTATTAAAATAATTTTACCATTTATTTACATTTTTTCCAAGTAAAATCATTATTCAATAAACTACACAAAGAGACTGATTTCTCAGTCTCTCTTAAAGAATAAAATGCTTCACTTAATTAACAGTAGGTATAGGCACATAAGTCATGATCCTATTATTTACCTTTATGACCTCCCTATACTCCAGCTCTTCTGTACCATCCTCTTTAGTAATTTTATTAACTAGTATCTTGGCCGTCGCAGTAGCTGGTATATTCATATCCCCATCAGTTTTGGCACCATTCAAAATAGCAAGGCAAGTGCCGGCTGCTCCATTCTTACTGTACTTGGTAGTAGGCTGAAGCTTTGTTGGGATAAAAATAGTTATATCAAAATAGTTATCAGGAACTTCATTCTCAATAATAACCATGTACCCATCCTTTGTATCATTTATCTTTAACTCCGTTTTGCCTATCGGTGTGCCCTCTTTTCCTGCCTTATTTTTTATCGTATAGATAGGATGTTCTAAATCATATTTCAGAAGTGGATCCTCTTCACCATTCTCTATTCCAAGAATACTCTTTAAATCTAAAGCCAAACTTCTTTCCGTTGCTCCTGGAGAAAATTTGGTATCTATTTCTATACAAGAATATCCTTCTGGGGCTATATAGTTCGTTATCTCTGTAATATTTTTATCGACAATTACATTGGGTATTATATCACTTATTATAAATGGTCCATATAAAATCTCTCGTGCTGGGGAATCCTTATCTTGTACTATCAATACAAAATAGAAGTTACCACTTTTATCAGGTACATCTGATAATGGTATTTCTTGAGTAACACGAAGTCCTTCTTTGGGTAAAGTTACTAAATTGCCTATTGTTGTTGTTCCCTCAATAAGCTTTCCTGTAGTAGCATCGGGATAAGAGTAGTTAACTCTATCTATATTCGCCCACTCTGGGCTAGTTGTCGTTGGAAAGGTAGGCTTAGTACTACTTTCAACAAACTGATACCTTACTTGTTCTAATTGTTTAGATGGAGAAATCTCTATTGTGAAAACATCACAAGCTTCCTTATCTTTGATGACAGGATAGGCCATATTGAGGATTTTTTCTTTATAATTAGGACCATCCGTATCTACCTCAAAAGTATCTAACATTTTTGTAGAACTCTTGGGTTTAATCCCTAAAGTTACTTTTGCATAGTTGGCATTAATTTGAGCCGTAACCACATCTGAAAGATTTCCTTGATTATCTTTTGTTTGAATATGAACATAACCTACTTTAGTACTATCAAATAGATCAGGTACTTTTCCTTCATAAGTCAATAAACTACCTTTA
>JAEZKI010000174.1 GCA_023415525.1 Bacillota bacterium
AATATGTATTTATCAAGTCAAACCACAAAAGGTGGACGAGTTTGAAACGCTGATGATTGAAGTAAAGGGTTTTTTAGAAAAGCAAAAGGGATTACAGCTTTTGCGTTTTATCAAAAGAGAGTATCATATAGACTTAGAACAAATTAAAGAGGGATTACCTCCACCCAAGATGACACGTATTGTAAAAAGCGTAAAATATATTCTCTATTGGGAATTTGATACGAAAGAAGACTATGGAGTTGCACAAAAAAACCTTTATAATAGTTATTGGAAGCCTATTGAAAGATGCTTAATAGTACCTCATGATAAATATTTAGGAGAGGGGTTGTATTGATGGATTTAGCATATTGTGGATTAAACTGTGGCGAATGTCCGGTTTACCTTGCTACAGTTAGCAACAACGATGAAATGCAAATCAGATTAGCTAGAGAGTATTCAACGGATACCTGCCACTTTTCAAAAGAGGATATGTTTTGCTGGGGGTGTCATTCTGATACTCAATCCGAAAGAATGTGTGGAGGTTGTGCAATTAGAAAATGTGGTGTGAAAAAATCATGCAGTATTTGCGTGAAATGCGATGAATTTCCTTGCTCAATACTTGCTGAGTATTTAGGAGAAGGTTCAGAGAGTATAAACAACTTAAAGCAGCTTGCGATTAAATACGAAAACAGGTAGAGGATAAGATGCAAATTGATAGACTGATACAAATAGTTTTTATTTTGTTAAGCCGTACCAATATAACAGCTAAACAATTAGCGGATGAACTTAATGTCTCTACTCGAACAATAGGTAGAGACATCAATATACTCTCAGTAGCTGGGATACCTATTATTTCAAAAAAGGGATACAGTGGTGGGCTTTCACTACTGCAAGGCTTTTCTTTGGATAAATCCTACTTTACGGAGAACGAGCAAGCTAATATTATTCAAGCCCTTCAAATTTTGAAGTCCTCAAATTATCCAGATGCCGATAAATCTTTAAATAAGGTTGCCGGTTTATTTAGCCATAACTTACAATCTAAATGGTTAGAGATTGATTTCTCACATTGGGGTAGTCCAGAAAAGGAACGGAACAATATTACGGCTTTAGAGCGTGCTATAATCAATAAATATGTCATTAGATTCACATATTATAATTCTGAATTGACGATAACTAATCAAATTGTAGAGCCGTTAAAGTTGGTTTTCAAATCACACGCTTGGTATCTTATTGCTTTTTCCTATAATAAAAAAGAAATCCGCACCTATAAGATGTCTCGTATACGAGATATTGAAATAACGGATAAACTGTTTAGGCGAGAGTTACCAAAAGATTTTTCTATTACACCTACTTACAAACAGGAATATAACATACCTCTATTTAAATTACACTTTTCTGAAAAGATAGCATACAAAGTCTATGATGAGTTTCAAGAAAAATACATCAAAAGGTTGGACGATGGCACTCTGGAAGTGACTTTTAGATACCAGTTTTGTGAGTGGACATTTCTCTATCTACTGTCTTTTGGCGAATATGTTGAAATCATCGAACCCATGGAGGCAAGGGAGATTTTAAAGGAAAAGGTAAAACGAATAGCTTCTATGTATTAAGGAGAATGATCTACTCCAACGATAATAAAAACATTGTTATAATTCTTTTGTCTATAAAGAAGGAAAAATACGTCACTAAAAACAAGGAGATAAAAAATGGATAATTATTTTTATAAGTGTGAAACCTGTGGATTTGTTCATTTGATTCCAGCTTACTGGGTATCCTTTCATCCAGAACAAAGTATAGATTTTTTACATATAAACAAGGAAACAGGGAAAGAATGTACAAATAGCCAACTCTTTTTAATGGACACTATGAATGACTAGATAAAAGACAAGTAAGGAGAGACAGAATGTTTTGGATAAAAGGGATGATTTATAGCTCGCGTTTATTATTTATACTAAGTGGCATGATGGAGCTAGTAAATGGAAATTGGGGGAAGTTAGGATTACTTTTTGGAAGTCTCTTGCTTACCTTTTTGCCTGAAGTTTTTACTAGGTTATCTAAATTACACATAACACCAGATGCTTTGTTGGGCTATCACCTATTTATCTTTTGCGCTCAATGGTTAGGAACTTACTTAAGATGTTATGATTACTTTTTTTGGTGGGATATTATGTTGCATTTTACCTCAGGAATCTTACTCAGTTATATAGGTCTTTTAATCCTTATGTGTCTGGATAAGGAAGGACTTCTTATTAGTCATCATAAATGGCTTCTTATTGCCCTATTTATGGGAACAGTCTCTCTTGCAGGAGCAGCAGTATGGGAAATTTTTGAGTTTTCTTCAGATACCTTGCTAGGTAGTTACACCCAATTAGGGAGTTTACAAGATACCATGGAGGATATCATTTATGGGACATTAGGAGCGATTGTATCGAGCATTAGTATTTATAGGAATGCTTCTAGAGGAAAGAAATCTTCTATTGATAAACTTCAAAGATATAATAAGGTATAAGAGAATGGATTGATTAAAATATAAAAGTGCAATACAGAAAGGAGTTTGTGGGTTAGGGGAGAGACTAAAACCCATAGCTCCTTTTTTATAGGTCTTTTATTAGTGAGGAAATATTGGTATAGTAAAAGTACATATTTTGTAAAAAGAAAGAGGAATGTCAATGATTTTAGTATCTGCTCAAGGACTTAAGAAGGTTTACGGCGAAAAGGTTTTATTTGATGACCTTTCTTTAACGATAGATAGTCAAGATAAAATGGGTATTATAGGAATAAATGGAACAGGAAAAAGTAGCTTACTCAAGATAATAGCAGGGATAGAGATGTCGGAGGGTGGCGAATTGGCCACTTCTAATGTACTACACATGGAGTATTTACCACAAAATCCTTTATTTGATGAACAGTCAACGGTATTAGAACAAGTCTTTAAAGGTGAATCAGAAGTCATGAAGGTTTTAAGAGACTATGAGTTAACGGTAGAGGCCATTGAAAGCGAGCCAGAAAATGAGATTTTACAGCAAAAACTAATAAGTTTAAATGGGAAGATGGATGCCTTAGAGGCTTGGCAATTAGAAAGTGAAGCCAAGGCCACTTTAATGCAGTTAGGCATTACCCAATTTAGCCAAAAAATTTCAGAGTTATCTGGAGGACAACGAAAAAAGATAGCTTTGGCAGGGGTTTTAATTCGGCCTTGTAATTTACTCTTATTAGATGAACCCACTAATCATCTGGATAATGAAACGATTGATTATCTCGAAGAAAAATTAAAAGCTAAAAAGACTGCTTTGCTAATGGTAACCCATGATCGGTATTTCCTAGATCGAATAGCCAATAAAATTGTAGAGCTAGAAGGGGGTAAATTGTATCGTTATGAGGGGAATTA
>JAEZKI010000197.1 GCA_023415525.1 Bacillota bacterium
TGGACTTGCCTGCCCCATTAGGCCCTAAGAACCCTAGAATCTCCCCCTTTTTTAAAGAGAAGCTTATGTTATTTACTGCTGTATGTTTACCATATTGCTTTGTTAGATTCAATACTTCAATCACACAAGTCAACCTCCTAAGAATAAATTTTATATATAATTTCAAATAATAAAATAACGTCTTCAAGAGATAAGAGTGTGACGATTATGTGATAATTATGTGAAAATTTAGAAAGACGTAAAGGTGAAGAGAAGGGGAGATAAGTGGTATAAAAATTTAAAAAAGCTTGAAAAAATCCTTGTATTTACTTATAATAGAATGGTTATAATTGGATAAATAGTCTAGTTGTAATGAAGTACAATATTTGCTATACTTAATGATAGTGTGAAATAAACAACAAAAGATGGAATATGATACTATAAAATAGTGTGATAATAAAAGAATTTGTACAGAGTCTATAAATGAAAAAGAGGGTGAAAAATTTGAACTTAATCGAGAAAATATTTGGTACTCATTCCGAGAGAGAACTAAAGAGAATCCAACCTATTGTTGACAAGATTGAATCTTATGATGAGGCCATGCAAAAGCTTTCAGACGAAGAATTAAAGGCGAAAACCAATGAGTTTAAAGAACGTCTCAGTCAGGGTGAAACCTTAGATGATATTCTACCAGAAGCTTATGCAGTATGTAGAGAAGCTGGTGCACGTGTACTTAATATGAAGCACTTTAGAGTGCAACTTATAGGAGGAATTATCCTTCATAATGGACGTATTGCCGAAATGAGAACAGGGGAAGGTAAAACTTTAGTAGGAACACTTCCCGTTTACTTAAATGCACTAGACGGCAAAGGTGTACATGTTGTTACGGTTAATGACTATCTTGCAAAGCGTGACTCTGAATGGATGGGAGAACTTTATACTTTCTTAGGCTTAAGTGTAGGTTGTATCTTAAGTAATATGGATAATTCAGAAAGAAGAGAAGCGTATAACTGTGACATTACTTATGGAACCAATAATGAATTTGGCTTTGATTACCTTCGTGATAATATGGTTCTTTATGCAGAAGAGATGGTTCAAAGAGATTTAAATTATGCTGTAATCGATGAGGTTGACTCTGTTCTTATTGATGAAGCCAGAACACCACTTATCATTTCTGGACAAGGTTCTAAATCCACACACCTTTACAAAGCAGCAGATATTTTTGTGCGTCGTCTCCAAAAAGGTAAACTTTTGGGTGAAGAAACAGCTATGTCTACCCTAATGCGTGAAGAAATAGAAGAAGAAGGGGATTTTATTGTTGATGAGAAACAAAAAACAGTAACCCTCACTCAAGATGGCGTAAGGAAGGCTGAACAGTATTTTGGTCTTGAAAACCTTGCAGATCCAGAGAATATGGACATTCAACACCATATTTCCATTGCGCTTAAAGCACATAACCTAATGCACATCGAAAAAGACTACATTGTAAACGAGGAAGGTGAAATCGTTATTGTTGATGAATTTACTGGTCGTTTAATGGATGGACGTCGTTACTCAGATGGCCTTCACCAAGCTATTGAAGCTAAAGAAGGTGTAGAAGTTAAAAAAGAAAGTCAGACTCTAGCTACGATTACTTTCCAAAATTACTTCAATAAGTATATTAAAAAAGCAGGTATGACAGGAACAGCTCTTACAGAAGAAGCTGAATTTAGAGATATTTATGGTATGGACGTTATTGTTATCCCTACCAATATGCCTATTCAACGTAAAGACTTACCAGACATCGTTTACAAAACAGAAGAAGCAAAATTTGCAGCAGTTATAGAAGATATTAAAGAAGCCCATAGTACAGGACAACCTGTACTCGTAGGTACTGTTAATATTGATACTTCAGAACTTCTAAGTAAGCTTCTTAAAAGAGAAGGGGTTAAGCACCAAGTGCTTAATGCCAAATATCATGCAAAAGAAGCTGAAATTATTGCAGAAGCAGGTAAAAAGGGTGCAGTAACCATTGCTACAAACATGGCTGGACGTGGTACAGATATTAAGCTTGAACAAGGTGTACAAGAATTAGGTGGCCTTAAAATTATTGGTACAGAACGTCATGAATCAAGACGTATTGATAATCAGCTTCGTGGACGTTCAGGACGTCAAGGAGACCCAGGTGTTTCTCGTTTTTATTTAGCACTTGAAGATGACCTTATGAGACTCTTTACTCCAGAAGCAACGCTTAAGATGTTTGATGCCCTTGGCCTTCCAGATGATGAGCCTATCGAGCACAAAATCCTTACAAAGGCTATTGAAAGAGCACAGAAGAAGGTGGAAGGTAATAACTTCGGTGTACGTAAACATTTATTAGAATATGATAAAATCATGAATGAGCAGAGAGAGATTATCTATGCTGAACGTTTTAAAGTACTTAAAAACGAAAACCTTCGTGACAAAGTCGTAGAAATGGCTAAATCTGTTATTGATAAGGTAGTAGATAATTGCACAAATGGTATTGAATATGCTGAGGAATGGGACATCATAAGTATGATGGAGCACCTTCGTACTATTATTCCTATAGAAGATGTGAAGTTTACAAAAGAAGAGCAAGAGGCACTTACAGTAAACTCTTTGAAAGAACTTCTTTATGAAAAAGCAGAAAACCTCTATAAGGCGAGAGAACAAGAAATTGGTGAACAACTTAGAGAGATTGAACGTGTTATTCTTCTTAAAGTTATTGATCAAAAATGGATGGATCACTTAGATAATATGGAGCAAATGAAACAAGGTATTAATTTACAAGCTTATGGGCAAAGAGACCCACTTGTAGAATATCGTTTCTTAAGTTTTGATATCTTTGAAGAGATGATTGAAAACATTCAAGAGGAAACAGTAAAGGCACTTTACCATGTACGCATTGTTGTAAATAAAGAAATTAAACGAGAAAGAGTAGCTGAGCCAATAGCTACCAACCATTCTGATGAAAGCTTAGGTGCTAAGCCTACTGTAAAAAAAGGAAAAGTAGGCAGAAATGATCCTTGCCCATGTGGAAGTGGTAAAAAGTATAAACAATGTTGTGGTAAAAACGAATAAAATTGGTGGGAGCTACTTGTAATCAAGTAGCTCCTTTTTTACGATTAGCTCTATTAAATAGGTAATTGGGCTTTGCAATAACGAATATGAGGTTTTGTATTAAATTTACAATAAATGAGTGATACTTATAAGATAATCTAGATATAAAAACAAAAATGCGAAAAAAGGGGAGAATTTAAAAGAAAAAGTGCACTAATAATATTTGGAATTGTAAAAAAAAATAGAATTATTATACAATGTATGATATACTTATTTTTGTAATGAGTTGAAGGATAGGAGGAAATATTTATGTGCAGGATTAGTGATATTTTTTCTGAGACATTTAAGCTTTGGCGTATAACAATTGATGACAAAGATGTTTTTCCAGGTAATCAGAGGCATATTCCACACGGAATATGGGAAATTACATTTATAGTACAACAAGATGATAGAGGCATTTTTCTAGAATATTATGGTATGAATGAGAGAGGGGAACATCGGCATGTCCGAATTTATGAATCCGGTGAGGAAGAGATGTTAGAAGTACTTCAGCAATATATTAGTTATAGTCCCAATATACCAGGAGATAAAGAACGAGGCACAAAGGAATTTGAAAGATATAATAGCCGAATTTTACAAGATTTAAGAGATAGGGGACTTTTAGCATGAATAGATAAGGTGAATAAGAGACAAGAGGAGAACTGCTTATTGAAGGCAGTTCTCACATTAAAATAAAGGCATTAAAAATAAGCTCCGATGTGATAAAATTATCACCCTTTTAGTGGAAGTAGATCGCTAAAGTAATCAGATAAGATAAATAGCTATCTTATGAAGTTAGTATAGCAAAAACAAAGTCGGATAATACGAGGAAAATAATGAGGACTAAAAAGGAAATAGGAGGGGAGAAAAAATAAAAAAAGTACTTGCATTATGACAACTAATAAGATATAATCAAAAAGTGCTCAAGAGAGAGCACATATGGCGGAATAGCTCAGTTGGCTAGAGCACACGGTTCATACCCGTGGTGTCGAGGGTTCAAATCCCCCTTCCGCTACCAGTTGGTCGCTTAGCTCAGCTGGGAGAGCACCTGCCTTACAAGCAGGGGGTCATAGGTTCGAGCCCTATAGCGACCATTTAGTAAAAAGCCTTACCACAAGCTGGTAAGGCTTTTTTATTTATAACTCAAGTTGTACCTTAAAGAGTTAAAGGGCATAATAAAGTAAAGGACTCTTTTTTGGTACATAAAACTAAAAAGATGGATAATAAGAAGGGAGGAAGAGTATGAACAGATGGATTGGCTTTCGCACATTAAAGACAGGGGTAGGTGCTGCAGTAGCGATTATTTTGACACAACTATTGGGACTAAATTATACGGCATCAGCAGGAATTATTACCATATTAAGCATTCAAAATACTAAGAGAGACTCCTTAAGGGTGGCCATAAGACGAGTGATTGCTACGGGCATAGCTTTGACTTTAAGTAGCTTATTATTTATGATGTTGGGCTTTAATGCCATTGTATTTGGACTCTATATTATTATTTTTATTCCTCTTGCCTTGCGATTTAAAGTTACAGAAGGGATTGTGCCAGCTTCAGTATTAGTTACGCATGTTTTAGCTGCAAGGGAACTTTCAGTGGATTTATTTATTAATGAGATATTACTTATGCTAATAGGGGTGGGAGTAGCTCTTGTTTTAAATCTTCATATGCCTAATTTAGAGAAGCAACTTTTAGAAGATAAAATAGATATAGAAACAAAACTTTATCATCTTATAAGAGAGATGGCAACAGCACTGGAGACACAGCAAGTAGATGAACAGGGTGAGATAAGATGTAAAGAACTTGAGCAAAAGATAAAAGAAGCGAGAAAGAAGGCAAGCCAAAATAATTCTAACTATTTTATGCAACCTGTCAATCACTATGAAAAGTATTTTGAGATGAGAGAACGGCAGTTACAGATGGTGATCTATATGCGTAGGCATTTTGATAAATTTTATAAAACCTTTGAGCAGACTAAAAAAGTAGCGCGATTTACAGAACATGTGGCTCTATCCATCTATAGGAAAGTGTCAGTAGAGGTTTTACAAGAGGAATTAGAAGACTTAAGAAAGACTTTTAAAGGGAGTCAATTGCCCTCTTCAAGAGAGGAATTCGAAAACCGTGCCATGCTTTTTCAGTTTCTAAATGACATGGAGCAATTCTTAGATATAAAAAAGGCTTTTAAAGAAAACCTTTCTTTAGAAGAAAGAAACTTTTATGAAAATCAAAAGGTGAGTTTCGACAATGAGGCAGAGAAATAAAAGCAGATTCTAGTTTTTTGTAGGAAATAAGCAATAGGGCATACGGAGTAAAAAAAGATAATGTCGTAAACTTTTAAAAACAATTTCCATATATTTACAAAATAATAAAGTCCTCCTATGTATAATTAATGGTACTGTAGGAGGGAGAGATTGTTTTGGTAAGTACACTAGAGAAAAAAGAAATAAAAGTAGAGGGATTCAAGCATAATTTGCCATTGGAGTTTATATTAGTACTCATGGCCTTATTGATTAGTAGGATTAATGTATGGGAGGATTACCATACATTGGGTATTTGTTTTGTAGCCACACTTTATTGGGAAAAGGGACTTAGGCGATGGGGGATACTGGCAAGTGCTATTGGGTTATTATCTACAGGCTTTTGGAATACTATGGTGCTTAAGTATTTATTAATACTAGGTTTTTTATATGTAATAGAAACCTACAAAGAATGGGCCAAAATAAAATTTGATTTGAAAGGGCAAATACTCAGTACAGGAGTAGCTTTTTTGATAGTAAATGGCTCCTATCTCTTCCTGATGGAATGGAATCGGGTAGTGCTGTTTTCCGGTGTAGTAGAGCTAATCGTTGCTTGTGGATTAGTGGGGATATTTAGCTTAAGTACAGAAGTTATTTATAAAGGTAAACGGATGCCTTTAAATAATAAAGAATTATGTAGTATGGCCTTTCTAGCTACTATGTGTATGGGAGGCATTATAGACTTCTATGTAAAGGTACCTGTTTTTAAGGCCATTTATTTTAGAGACATGGTGGTGTTTTTAATACTCATTATGGTGACCTATTTAGGTGGAAGTAATATTGGGGTGAGCTTAGGCCTGCTTATGAGCACGGTGCTAGTGGTCATTGGCTATATGCCTTCCCAATTTGTAGCCATTTACGGAATAGCTGTCTTAGTGGGTGGGATTTTTAATCTATTAGGTAAAGTAGGCGTCATTTTTGCTATGGGGATAGGTCTCTTAATGGGGTTTGTACTTTTTAATGAAAAAGTTGTGGACATGCCCATATTAGGTGCCTATGGGATAGCAGCCTTTATAAGCCTGTTCATTCCTTCCCATTATTTTGGACTAGCCGGATGGTTTACCTATGAAGAGGAAGAAGAAGAGAGCGGGCATTTAGAAAGGATACAAAGGGTAATCACAGAAAAACTCAATCATTTTGCAGAGGCCTTCTATAAACTAAGTCATACCTTTGAAAAAATAGCAGACCACCAAGTTCATTTAGAAGATAAGGATATTCAATATATTATAGAAGATACAGGAGAAAGTATGTGTAAGGCTTGCTCTATGCGAGAATTTTGTTGGAAGGATTATTTGGAAAGAACTTACAAATGTGCTTTTGAGATGATTCATTTGATGGAGGAAAGAGGACAACTTACAGCAGCAGACATTCCAGTGGCCTTTCAAAAAGGCTGTATAAGTCCTGAAAGCTTTGCATGCACTTTAGGATTTAAGCTGGATTTATTTAAGCAAAATAGGATGTGGAAGAACCGTATGGTGGAGAGTCGCAAGCTCATGGGGCAACAGTTTAGTGCCATAGCAGAAAGCATTGAGGGACTCAGCAAGGAAGTGGCCAAAGATTTTTATTTTAATAAAGAGGATGAGGCTTTACTCAAGGAAGGTTTAAAAGGCAGTGGTATACGAACCAAAGATATTATAGTCGTTGAAAATAGAGGACGTAAGGAAAGCATACATATTTATACAGCTTATTATAAAGAACCAAGCAAACTAGAAGAGCCTATTAAAAAGGAAATTGCTGAAGTTTTAGGTTTGCAGGTAGGTTTAGAAAAAAAAGAGGTCAACGAGGAGGAGGGCTACTGCTACTTTAAGTTTAAACCAGATAAAGTTTATCATGTGTCAGCAGGAGCAGCTTTTCAGGCAAAGGGAGAAATATCAGGGGATGTGTATAGTTTTATGGAAGTAGAAGAAGGGCGGTATTTATTGGCCTTAGCAGATGGCATGGGAAGTGGTAAATGGGCCATGGAGGAAAGTACAGCTACCATTGAACTTTTAGAGAACTTTATGGAGTCAGGTTTTAAAAATGAATTAACCATGCGTATTATTAATTCAGTGTTAGTTTTAAAGTCAGAAATAGAAAACTTCTCTACAATGGACATGACTTTAATCGATGAATATACAGGAGTGGCAGAATTCCTAAAAATGGGAGGGGCCACTACCTTTATCCTAAGGGAGGGTGAGATTACAACCATACGTTCTCAAACCTTACCTATAGGGATGCTTAAAGAGTTAGATATGGAGATTTGCAAAA
>JAEZKI010000216.1 GCA_023415525.1 Bacillota bacterium
GCGTATTTCACTTACCTTAGAAGAAGCAGAGGCTTACTTAAATAGAGGAGTTCGCCCCAAGGAGGATAGCCAGATCCTTCGTGAATTAGATTACTTTATTCATTTTTATAAGCCCATTCCTAAGGTATACATTGCCTATGACAGAATAGCTTATTTTGGGAAAGCAGATAAGAGCATAAGGATAACTTTTGATTGCAATATTCGAAGCAGGCAATATGACCTAAGTTTAGGAGCAGGTGATGAAGGCAGATTGGCCTTAGAAGAAGGCTTGCACTTAATGGAGATTAAAGTAGCAGGAGCGCTGCCTTTATGGCTTACTTCGCTTTTATCTGATTTACAAATTTATCCGACTTCTTTTTCTAAGTATGGGACAGTTTATAAGCAATTTATTTTATCAAATAGGGAGGACAGTTTATGTTTACAAGCGTATTAGAAGGATTAAATGGACAATTAGCCTTAAATAGTGCTCTTTTATGCACAGGGGCATCTTTAGTTTTAGGATTATTAATAGCCATCTTATATATGGCACAAGGCTCTTATTCCAAAAACTTTACGGTTTCATTAGTGATTTTACCGGTACTTATTCAAGTGGTGATTATGATGGTAAATGGTAACTTAGGAACAAGTGTAGCTGTATTAGGCGCTTTTAGTTTAGTACGTTTTCGCTCTGTACCAGGTAGCTCCAGAGAGATTTGTAGTATCTTTTTTGCCATGGCAATTGGTCTAGCAACAGGAATGGGACAGATTACTTTTGCAGCCATGACTACGGTAATAGTAGGAGGCCTATTCTTACTGCTCTTTAAAATCCCTTTTGGAGAAGGAAACAAACATCAAAAGGAAATAAAAGTCACTATCCCAGAGAATTTAGACTACAATGATATTTTTGAGGATTTATTTAAAAAGTATACCTCTAAGGTTTCACTAGAACGGGTAAAGACAACGAATTTAGGCAGTATGTATGAACTTAGCTATCTCATCCAGTTAAAAGATAGTTCAAAAGAAAAAGAACTGATAGATGCCATGCGTTGTCGAAATGGGAACTTAACCATTATTTGTGGGCGACCATTGGCAGGTAAAGAACAACTTTAATGAACGTTAAGTTAAAGAAAGGAACAATAGCATGATAAAAAAACATAATAAAGCTTTTACGGCTATGACATTACTTATTAGTATTTCTTTATTAACAGGGTGTGGTGATAGTCCATTAGAGACAAATAAGCCTCCTGCATCTGTTGTTTCAGAGGCAACAGATAGTGGTCAAGGAAGTACAATAGAGAAGATAGAATATGCCGAAGAAGATTATTACCAAGTTTGGGAGCAAGATAAGGTAAGTACCATCACTTTAAGTGGTGAAAGTATAACGACTTTAGGTACAGGTACTGTGGTAGAAGGTAATAAAGTGACAATCAATGAAGCAGGAACTTATGTAGTAAGTGGCGAGTTAACAGAGGGCTCTATTGAAATTAATGAGCAAAATAAGGGGATTGTCAGACTTATTCTAAATGACGCAAAGCTTAAATGTTCCAACAGTTCACCTCTTTATATAAAGGAAGCAGGGAAGGTGGTCATTTCTCTAGAAGAAGGTACCCAAAATGTACTTACAGATAGTGGAGAGTATACTTTTGCTGAGGGAGAAACAGATGAGCCTAGTGCCACTTTATTTAGCAAGGCGGATTTAACCATTAATGGGAAAGGGACATTAAAGGTAGAAGCTAACTACAAGGATGGGATTACCTCAAAGGATGATCTTACCATTATGGAAGGTACCCTTTTAGTAACCTCTGTAGATGATGGGCTTATTGGGAAGGACCGAGTAGCTATTAAAGAAGGAAATATTACCATTAATGCCAAAGGAGATGGGATTAAATCCACTAATGCAGCGGATGAAGGCAAAGGTTTTATCAACATTGAAGGGGGACAGTTTGACATTATTGCTGGTGCTAAAGGAATAAAGGCTACATCAGATATTACTATAGCAGGAGGACAGTTCGCCATTGATTCAGCAGATGATAGTATACACAGTAATAATTGTATCACTATACAAGGAGGGGAAATCAACCTAACCTCAGGAGATGATGGCATTCACTCCGATACCCTTTTGACTATAACAGATGGAACAATCCATGTAACAAAGAGTTATGAAGGCTTAGAAAGTGCTGATATAACCATCTCCGGGGGAAACATCCAGATTGTAGCCATAGATGATGGCATAAATGTGGCAGGAGGTAATGACGGTTCGTCTATAAATGGACGACCAGGTCAAAATAATTTCCAAAGTACAGGCAATAATAAGCTTACTATAAATGGGGGATATAGCGTTATAGATGCAGCGGGGGATGGCTTAGATGCTAATGGTTCTATTATCATGACAAATGGTACAGTTTTAGTAAATGGCCCTAGCAATAACGGAAATGGCGCAATAGACTATGATGGAAGCTTTGATGTCAGTGGAGGCCTTTTAATTGCAGCAGGTAGCTTAGGTATGATGCAAGGTATTTCTAGTACTTCTACACAACCTGCTGTTTTAATGAACTTTAGTAGTACTCAAGCGGCCAATACACCTATTAGTCTTTTAGATAGTAAGGGAACAAGCTTGATAACCTTTGCACCTACTAAGGAGTATCAATGCTTATTAATGACTTCTTCGTTACTTAAGCAAGGGGAGACCTATACTTTAGCTTATGGAGGAACAGCAGAGGGAACGGTTGAAGATGGCTTATATAAGGAAGCAACTTATACAGGAGGTTCCCAGGTAACAGCTATTACCCTAGAAGAAATACAAACTTATTTAACAGAAAGTGGTGTCACAACAGGTAATGCCAGTGGTCCCTTTGGTGCCCACGGTGGCAAGGGACAACCTCCTACAGGTGGAAATGGGCAACCTCCTATGAGAGAAGGTGGACAGCCTCCTGTGGAAGGTAAAGGACAAATGCCACAAAGAGGAGAGAGGCCCTTTAAAGAAGGAATGATTCCACAAGAAGAGGTAGTTACAGAACAATAAAACAAGTAATTCGTCAAGAGAATAGGTTTTTTAAATAAAACTTGCAAATTTTTTCAAGAAACATGTTGACAGATGAAATAACTTCGTGTATCATTGTAAAAGTCGCTAGGAAAGCTAGCGACATCTTTCTGGTGGCGATGCGTTTAGGGGAAACACCCGTTCCCATACCGAACACGACGGTTAAGACCTAAGCGGCCGATGGTACTTACTTGGAGACGAGTCGGGAGAGTAGGTGGCTGCCAGATTTAATAATTTTTATAATAGCATAAAGATTATGAAGCATATATATAGTGTTGTTAGTCTAGTTGGAACTAGATACATAAAACAATCTCTGCCTGGCAGAGTTTATATATTTTGCGGGTGTAGTTCAATGGTAGAACTCCAGCCTTCCAAGCTGGCCACGTGGGTTCGATTCCCATCACCCGCTTTATAAAGAGGGCGTGTCTTAAAGAGAACTTTAGATGGGTCCTTTTTATGTATAATGAATAATAAATTGCAAATAACAAATAACAAAGAGGAGTTGTTACCAGTCTATTGGGCTGATAGCAACTCCTCTTTTAATTATTATCTGCTCTTAATATCAAAGATACGGTTTTGAGCCATGATGGCTAACTGCTTATTACCATCTTTAGCACGGCCTACATCAAAGAAGAATTTACGTGCTTCTTCAGGTTGATTATGAAGGTAATAATACTCACCTAGGATGATACCTAGTCGTTGTTCATCTTCTACTCCTAAATCTACAGAGCAGTTAATGTAGCCTTGATAGTAATTTTCAAAAGCCTTTTTATAAGCATATTCAAACATTTCTTCATCCATGACATCCTTATAAAGCCAGGCCACATTCATCCAAAGCTTACCGAGTTTTAAGTCCAACATCCTTTTTTCTACACTGCATAAGATGGCTAGATAATATTTAGTGAAAATATCATTGATATCTAAGGTCTCTTTAAAATCTATTTTATGATTAGGAATATGAGAGATAAGGAGTTCAGAAATTTTAGGCTGTAGCTTAGGATGAACATTACCAAAGTTTGTATGATAGTTAGAGTAGTAGCACTGAGGACAAGTAAGAATGTTATACCACAGGGGCTCGAAATCTTGGTAGCGTTTACGAAGGTCCCCACCAGTGAAGACAACACGAGCTTTTGTCAATCGAGGGTGAGGTGCATAAAAGCTGTGTTCACAGATAGGGCAAGTTACCTGCCTATTTAATAAAAATTCACTATAATCACTTGTTATAGGGTAGTCATAGTGTTTATGACCTTTAGGAAATAAGCCAGTATAAGGCCCTGATGACAAGTCAGTATTCTCCTCCTCGTGGGTAGTAGAGGGGGCATTGGCATTACAAAAAGCAATCTGTTCATTAAGGCTTCTTAAAAGATGGCTAAGGCCTTTGATGATGTGTTCTATCCTGTGAGAATGAGTGGACATATAGACTTTAAATTGCTGGAAGGTGCAACCTGTCTCTAATCCTAGGAGTTGAAGTTGTTGCATAGCACTTGAAACATCCACTCTATCTTGAAACTGAGTGAGAATATTTTTAATACGTTGAGTAAGACTATCCATGATTTGATAAGCCACATCCATTTCAGAGATAAGGACTTTATTAAAATTATTTTTATCTATAGTGAGAGTTGTTGTATGGTCTTCTAGGGCAATGATAGTGGCAGTACGTGGTAAGTTTTCTAATAAAGACATTTCGCCAAAAAAATGACCAGGAGTAAGTTCAGCTACTTGAATAGGGTGATCTACAAAGGAGTTAATAAATACCCCCACTTTGCCTTTTAGCAAGATGTACATCTCTTCGCCCATTTCGCTTTCAACACAGATAAAATCATCCATTCCATAAGTTTTTATAGAGCCTAGTTTAGACAACAAGGACAGGTTCATAG
>JAEZKI010000221.1 GCA_023415525.1 Bacillota bacterium
ATTCCACTTAATCTTGCCAGCCAAAAAGGTCTTACATATCTAGAATTATAGGCTAAATGAATACCTCTTACCATGGCATTAACAGCTGTCCCTCCTGTCCACAAAGAAACAAGTACTCCCACAGAAAGCAAAGTTGTACTTCTATAACTGATAAACTGGGTAATGGTATTCTCAATAAAAGGGACAAGTGCAACTGGCACTACTTTAGATAAATTATTGATAAATAAGTCAGTAGGAATCCTTGTATAACTTAGTAGCGTTAATATAAAAATCAAAAAGGGGAAAAATGCCAATACCCAATAGTACGCAATTTGTGCACTTGTAGCAGCTATATTATGAGAGACATACCTCTTCCAAAGCTTCTTAATAAATTCAATAAGTTTACTGTTCATATGCCCTCCCTTATTTCTAATTTACATCGCTATTCTATTTTATATTCTTTTACTTTTTCCTGTAGATATACTTTATGTAAAAAGACTTACTTTTATGAGGCATCGTTTGGAGTTACCTTCTTTGTAGTATCCTTTAATTCTGTTAAGATAGACTTTGACTTTCATATTTTATATATCTTTTTACCTATTCTACTTCATAAAAATAGAAATAGCTACTTTCATTTCATTAAGTGATAACACCTATAAAAATAGAGTAGTCTGGTTAAAACCCGACTACTCTCACACAATATCTGATATTATTTTTTACTACTTGTCATATTGGCTACTTTATCTTTTGCCTTAGCTAATATTCCTTTTTTCTTTGTTTCTGGTAATCTTCCTGAAACAACATTAACAATTAATATTCCTGCAAGCTCTACTTTAATCTGCTTTTTAGTAGGAATAACATTATAAACACGTTCATCGCACATAAGAGTCTGAATTTGAGGCCCAATTTTGGCAATAACAACTGGCATCTTTCGTCTTCTATAAAGTTTAGGTAAGCCATCTTTTACTTGTTTGGGTAACTTTAAATTATCTACTTTATCCTTCTTTTTATCTATTACAAATATAGTTGCTGCTTGCTTATTTTCATTAATCAACTGTTGCTGATTATCATATTTGGTCTGTAACTTTTTCCCCCAAAAATATAAGCCTACTAATAGAGCAGCAACTACTGCAAGCACGATCCAAAACACTGTCCAATTCACTCTTCATACCTCCTTAAAATGTCCTTCGTTAAACTTAGATAAGTATAGCATACCCAAAGTTATAAGACAATGTGTTAATAATTTTTCTTATATAATATAATACTATGTAAAGATACTCTTTTAAGGTGGTGTAAAATGTTACATATCTTCTCCCTTAACTATACTTGGCTAAATATTTTCTTATACATGAATATACTCATTGCTCTTTCTTTTATTTTCTTTTCTAAGAAACCACCTACTACAACTTGGGCCTGGATTATGATTATGCTTTTTATCCCTCTTTTTGGTTTTATACTCTATTTGTTCTTGGGACAGGATTTGAGAAAACGTAAGACCTTTAGTAAAAAGGAGGAAAAAGACCGATTTTCTGCTCTTTTACAACGACAACGATTTTCCTTACTCCATCACCTAGAAGAATACGACAACCCACTTATTCGAAACTACGAAAATCTCATTCGCCTTAATCTTAATGCTCATGAATCGATTTATACCGAGGATAACACGCTTAAAATTCTCACAGATGGGAAGCTCCTATTTGATGACCTTTTTGAGAGCATTGAGGAGGCTAAAAAGTATATTCATATGGAGTCCTATATTATTCGTGATGACAGGCTGGGGCAACAGTTTAAAGATTTACTTATTAAAAAGGCCTTAGAAGGTGTAGAAATTTTTATTCTTTACGATGATATGGGCTGTTTTACTACCCCTAAAAAATATTTTTACGAACTTCGTAAAGCTGGCATTCATGTAGCCTGTTTCTTTCCTTCTTTTATCCCTTTCCTTAAACTACGAGCAAACTATCGCAATCATCGTAAAATATGTGTTATTGACGGTTGCGTAGCTTACTTAGGTGGCTTTAATATAGGGGACGAATACCTTGGTCTCAATCCTAAACTGGGTTATTGGCGAGATACCCATTTAAAAATTAGAGGAAGCAGTATAGGTTTTATTAATCTTCAATTTTTACTGGATCGACGCTTTGCAACGAGAGAAGATTTTTCTCTTGATCATTACATTCCTCTTGAAACAGACAATCACTTGGGTTCTGTAGGGATGCAAATCGTATCTAGTGGACCCGACTCTAGATATTCCAGCGTAAGAAATGGTTATATCCAAATGATTCATGCTGCCAAAAAATCTATTTTTATTCAGACGCCCTATTTCATTCCTGATGAAGCTGTTCTAACAGCCTTAAAACTAGCTGCTCTTTCTGGAGTAGATGTACGCATTATGATTCCCAATAAACCTGATCATATGATTGTCTATTGGGCCACTTACGCCCATATAGGTGAAGTACTTGGTTGTGGCGTACGTTGTTATACTTATGAAAAGGGCTTTTTACACGCAAAGACCATTATCATAGATGACACCATTGCCTCTGTAGGAACTGCTAATTTTGATGTGCGTAGTTTCAAGCTTAACTTTGAAATCAATGCCTTTATCTACAACTCAGAAATTGCTAAAGACTTGTCTCATATATTCTTTGAAGATCTTAAAGCGTGCAAAGAGATTACAAAAGATGCCTATGCCAATCGCTCTGTTGGTATTTATTTTAAGGAATCCATCTCTCGCTTACTCTCACCTATTCTTTAGACCCTTATCTAAACAAAAGGGGTTGTGACGGCCAAAAAATAAGATTGTTATAAAGGTGAGCTGATCCATTTACGCCCATCCACCTTTTATAACAATCTTTGTATTATGATTTCTCTTTTAAAGACCGATTACAATCTCACCATCTACACGCCTAATTGTACAATGTACTTGATCATCATCTATGTATTTAATGGTGCTACCTATCGTCACCTTTACACCTGGATGTACGGTGTCACTCACCTTAATCATTCCATCTTGTACATCTTTAAGAATTTCTGAAAGCTGCCTATACTCTTCTTGAAGTTTTTCTACCCTTTCTCTTAAAGGCCCTTGAGAATCTGTCAGTTTTTTTAACATCATTTGTTTTTGTGCATCTAACGC
>JAEZKI010000289.1 GCA_023415525.1 Bacillota bacterium
GGAGCCGTCTAAGGCAAAACCAATGACTGGGGTGAAGTCGTAACAAGGTAGCCGTATCGGAAGGTGCGGCTGGATCACCTCCTTTCTAAGGAAACAATCGCGGTTTGTGGTTATTATTTTGTTTTGAGAGTTTATGAGAGAAGCCTCTAGGTTTAGCCTGGGGGCTTTTTTAGCGTGTGGAAATAGGGAGTGCAATGGCTAGTTTTGGGGGTGGGGTTTTGCGAGAGGGGCGCAGAGAAGTAGGGTAGTTCTTCCGGACTTCTTATCTCCGGTACGCTGGAAAACGCTCCCCTACGAAGGAAGCCTCCAGAACCACCCTACTTCTCTGCTAAGTTTTGGAAATAGTGAATTAAATAAAGAATCAAGTAAAAATAAAATTTAATAAAAATTAACAAATATAGGAGGGTTTACGGTATAATAAGTTTCAATTATGACGGCTTAGGATATTTTTAGATGCCTCTCTTTCAATTGTTTAATGAATAAGGTATTTTGAAAAGAGTTGCTTCTAAGAGAAGGCCCAGAAATATTTACTAAAGGTGAAGCTATAAAGTAAGAGAAGCCTATAGAGCAAGAGAAATAAAAATAGGGGAGGATGAGGATGGAAGGTTTAGTAAAAATAATATGTTTATCACTTTGTATAATAAATACAGTAGGCTATCAAGGAATGGAGCAACAAAAGCCTCTAGATAATAAAAAGCCCTATAAGGTTGAAGTGAGTTTTGACTCCTCAGAAGAGAGTTATAAACATGCCACGGGGAGGGTGATGCTATATACTTATGAGACTCATCCTATTTTTACAATTGAAGCCAATAAAGCAGTACAAGACAAGCTGAATACCTTTTATCAGCAAGAAAAGAAAAAAGAATATGAGGAGAAAGGAAATAGGTTGCTACAAGAAGTTACACAACAATGGCAAGACGCAGTAAGTGATGAAGGTCTTAACTATGTCTCAAGCTTTAGCCTGAATGTAAGTTACAAATTAGAAAGAGCAGACTAACATATTATTAGTCTCACACAGAGGGAAAACGAAGATAAAGGAGGAGCCTATGGACATACCTATTATTATGCACAAACCTTTGATGCAGCCACAGGGGAACGCCTCAAATTCGAAGATATCGTAAAAGATAAACAAGCTGCATTAAAAACCATCAAGGCTCAGATTATAAAACAGACTTGTGAGGAAACATTCGACAGAGAGCTTAATAGTAACTATAAAGAGAATTTAGATAAGGTTTTAACAGAAGATACCTGGTATTTATCTGAGGAAGGGATAGTTATTATTTGCAACCCCTATCTCATTTGTCCACGTAGAACAGAAGACCTTCGATTTGTCATTCCCTATAAAGACTGTACATATCTTAAAGAAGAGTACAAATTAAATACAGAGCCTTAGTATGTAAAAATAGGTGTTGTAATGGCTGCTTTATGGGGCTTGAGCTTTGCGAGAGAGCCGCAGAGAAGTAGGGTAGTTCTTCCGGACTTCTTATCTCCAGTACGCTGGAAAACGCTCCCTTACGAAGGAAGCCTCCAGAACCACCCTACTTCTCTGCTAGACTATGGATAAACCTAGGTCCATAGAATATGACACACTATAAAGTAAAAAGTCTCTAGAGCTACCAAGGCCTTAGAGACTTATTTTTATGTCCAACACAGAGCCTTTTATATACAGTAAGGTGTAATAAGAGCTTCTCTTTTACAAAATTTATAAAGAAATTATAGCAGCTTACCAAATAAACAGAAAATTTAATAAAAATTAACAAATACAGGAGGGTTTACGGTATAATAAGTTTAAATTATTGACGGCTTAAGATATTTTTAGACTGATACGAGGGAGAATGGGCATAATAGCTTATAAATTTACCAAAGACATACGAGTTCATGAAAAGAGTGGAGCCTATGACACAAGTAGTGAAAAGAGGTTATGTACCAAGTGATGAAAAAGAGTTTAAAGGGGAGGCACTTGGAATCCTTAGAAATGCAGGAGAAGATTTATTTTACTTACTTAATAGAAATTACAAAATTAAAGGAGCTTCTACTTTAATTGGCAATCACTACAGTCTCAGTGAGAGGCAGCGCCTTGCTCTTGTAAGATCTATTTCATCAAAGCAAGACTTAGAAACAAGGCAAGCCAAAGAATGTCTCACCCCACCCAAAGAAGTAGCCATAGACGGATTTAACACCATTATTACCTTAGAAGTGGCCCTATCAGGCTCACTTTTAATCCAAGGAATGGATGGCACTATTAGAGACTTAGCGGGCCTCCGAGGCACCTACCGTATTATTGACAAAACACCCTTAGCTATAGGTTATTTGCTAGAAACATTAGAACAAAAAGGCGTTAAGGAAGCCCATATTTTTTTAGATGCGCCTGTCTCTAATTCAGGCAGACTAAAAACACTCATCTCAGAGTTATCAGCAGCCTACTCCGTAGAGGTTCAGGTAGAAGTTATCAATGAAGTAGACAGCATACTATCAACAATGAGTGGTGTTATCAGCAGTGATGCCATTATCTTAAATCATTGCAACAGTTGGTGGAATTTAGGTAAGGAGATTATTGAAAATAAACTACCTAATAGTTGGCTAGTAGATTTTATGAATTAAGGGATAAATACGTATCTATAATAAAGCTAATAGATAACAGATTATAGATAGGAGGTCAAAATGATTACATTACCATGGGCATCAGAAATAGATGTAAGGTATTTTTCTAATATGCTAGATTACAGTACACAAAGTGCCAGTTACAAGCCCTTGTGGCTTATGGGGATATTGGAGGAAGTCAAAAAAGGAAATCGGAAGATAGACTTTAAAACCATCGGCTGTCATATGGTAAGTAAAGTTTGGTATCCTATTTTACATTGTAAGTTAAGCTTTGGGTATCAGGATAGTTTGCCTCGCATTGTGACCAATTTAAGTGAGAAATTGGCATTAAAGCCTGATGAAAAGGTAAGCCAAATTTTTAATACTTTAATGGTAATGGATGAGGAAGAACTACATAAAGAGATAAAAGTACTTTTTGACATGGTACCTTATAGGTTGTTATCGCCCTTTTACTCAGTAAAAGGTAGTGGCTTTAATAAAGCCATTAAAGAAGTGACAACTCATGATAGTAATGCATTTTATCAGTTTATAGAAGATGGTAAGACTATCTTTTTAGGAAATGCTTGGTTTGAATATATGAGTAGTAATCAAGTGATTATTGAAGCATGGATAGAGTACAGTATGATTTACTACTTACAAAAAAAGAACCCCAATGTACCAGCCATTCCTCTTAAGATTAAGCCGCCAGATAAAAGAGACTTAAATGATGCCACAAAGCTATGGAAGTACTATGGTAAATATAAACCACTTAGAGATATTTACATTAATAAAACCTTTAGTGATCAAACAATAGAACAGTATGGGAATCTGAGTTTAGATCATTTTTTGCCATGGAGCTTTGTGCTTCATGACGAAATATGGAATCTCCTACCTAGCTTTAAAAATATCAATAGCTCTAAAAGTAATGATTTACCTAGTTTAGAAGTGTACTTAAAAGACTATTGTAACCTGCAATATGACCTTTTTAGCTTTATTCGGGACTATCCTCACCAAGACAAAATCCTTAAAGAGGTGAAAAAGTTTATGGAGGATTACTTACATATCATGCCAGCAGGAAATGCCTTTGGTAATAGCGTAAGGCAACTTCAGGAACAGGAAAGAGCATGGCACCAAATAGGTGAAGATAAGTTTAAAGATTGCCTCAGAGGAACCATAGAACCCCTTTATCAAATTGCTTATAATCAAGGCTATGAGATTTGGATTTGTAAAAATAGGGTGCAGTATGAAGAACTAGCAGCTTCAGAATGTACATGGGATATATCTATCGTTTCAGAAGAAGTAGAGATGAGCTATGAAAGTAAAAAAGAATAAGCTTTTGCCATAATAACAAGGTAAGTAAGGCTATAGATTAGATGAAAGGACACATAGATGAAAAACACTAAGGATTATTATAACCAGAATGCCATGGAGTTCTTTGCAGAAACGGTTAAAGCAGACATGAGTAAGCAGTATCAACCATTCCTAGAACGACTTCCTCAAGGTGCCAGTATACTAGATGCTGGCTGCGGCTCAGGAAGAGATAGTTTAGCTTTTAAGCAATTAGGTTATAAAGTCACAGCCATCGATGGTAGCAAAGAACTCTGCAAATTAGCAACAAAATATATAGGCCAAGAAGTAAAACACATCTGTTTTCAAGAGATAGACTTCCAAGAGGAATTTGATGGTATATGGGCATGTGCCACAC
>JAEZKI010000305.1 GCA_023415525.1 Bacillota bacterium
ATCTAGGTCGTGAAATTAAACTTTTCACAACAGATGATAAAGTAGGTCAAGGCTTACCTCTTCTTATGCCAAAAGGTGCTAGAATTATCCAAACACTTCAACGTTTTGTAGAAGATGAAGAAGAGAAAAGAGGTTATGTTTTAACTAAGACCCCTCTCATGGCAAAAAGTGATCTTTATAAAATGTCAGGGCACTGGGATCATTATAAAGATGGGATGTTTGTACTTGGAGATGAAGAAAAAGATAAAGAAGTATTTGCCCTTCGCCCCATGACATGTCCATTCCAATTTACTGTTTATAATGCAGAACAACATAGCTATCGCGATCTTCCTATTCGCTATGGTGAGACTTCTACATTATTTAGAAATGAATCATCAGGAGAAATGCATGGTCTTATTCGTGTGAGACAATTTACCATTTCAGAAGGTCACCTGGCTTGTACACCCGAGCAATTAGAAGATGAATTCAAAGGTGTAGTAGAGCTGATTAACTTCATGATGACTACATTAGGCATTGAGAATGATGTAACTTACCAATTCTCTAAATGGGATCCTAATAATACAGAAAAATACATTGATAATCCAGAGGCTTGGGAAAGAACAGAGAGCCTTATGAGAAATATTTTAAATCACTTAAATATTAATTACACAGAAGCTGTAGGTGAGGCAGCATTCTATGGTCCAAAACTAGATATTCAATTCAAAAACGTACATGGTAAAGAAGATACCATTATTACTGTGCAAATCGACTTTGCTCTTGGAGAAAGATTGGGCATGACTTACATTGATGCAGATGGTGAGAAAAAACACCCTATGATTATCCATCGTACATCTATTGGATGCTATGAAAGAACATTGGCTATGCTTATTGAAAAATATGCAGGTCAGTTCCCAACATGGCTTGCACCAGTTGCTGTAAAAGTTCTTCCACTTTCTGATAAATACGCAGATTATGCTGCAGAAGTTGTTAAATCTTTTAAAGATCGTGGAATCTTAAAAGTAGAAGCAGATTATCGTACAGAAAAAATTGGATATAAAATTCGTGAAGCGCGTATGGAACGTATCCCATATATTCTTGTAGTAGGTGCAGAAGAAATGGAAAATAAAACAGTTTCAGTGAGAAGTCGTCAAAAAGGTGATGAAGGTGTACAAGATTTAGTAAGCTTTGTAGACCGTGTTGAAAAAGAGATTAAAGAGAGATACAACTACTTACTTCATATGGAAACAGAAGAAAGTAAGTAATTACCTTAAAAAATTAAAGTAGAAGGTTGACAGTACAACGGAGTTATGATAATATTTTATGTGTTGTAAATGATACAAGTAGAGGCTATTCCTTCTCACCTTACAATGTTTGTTGTTCGTAAGGTCATACTAATTTAAATAATCAATTGATACAAGATCAATTTTAGTATGTTATGATGAGGTGGATAGTTCTGTAACTATCCACCTTATTTTTTTGGATAGTGAAATGAGCGTTACACCCATACGCTTAAGGGTGATATGAATAAAGGCAAACAAAATTAGGAGGTGCCCATTATTAACGACTTAATGATTAACGAACAAATTCGTGACAAAGAAGTGAGAGTCATAGGAGCAGAGGGAGAACAAATTGGTATTCTACCTGTTAAAGATGCTCAAAGGCTTGCAAGTGAAAAAAACTTAGACCTTGTTAAAATTGCTCCACAAGGTAAGCCACCTGTATGTAAGATTATGGACTATGGCAAATATAAGTTTGATGCCGCTAAAAAGGAAAAAGAAGCGCGCAAAAAACAAAAAACAGTTAGTGTGAAAGAAGTTAGACTTTCAGCTAGTATTGAAAAGCACGACTTTGAAACGAAGATGAGGAATGCAGAGAAATTTCTAAAAGCAGGAGATAAAGTTAAAATTTCGGTTGTATTTCGTGGGCGCGAAATGATGCACACTCAAAAAGGCTTCGTCATTTTAGAAGATGCTGTTAAACTTTTAGACGAAGTAGGAGTTGCAGAACAAAAACCTAAACTTGAAGGTAGAGCAGTGGTCATCGTGGTAGCACCAAAATAGGTTACCTTTTGATAAATTTAAATTAATATATAAAGGAGGACTTTGTAATGGCTAAATTAAAATTAAAAACAAATAGAGCAGCGGCAAAACGCTTTAAAGTGACTGGTACTGGAAAACTTAAAAGAAATAAAGCTTTCACAAGTCACATCTTAACAAAGAAAACAACTAAGAGAAAACGTAATCTTAGACATGCAGGTTTAGTTGATAAAACTAACGAAAGACAAATGAAACGTTTATTACCACATTTATAAGAAACAGCGATAGGAGGTTAAGGAAATGGCAAGAGTTAAAGGTGGAATGTCCACTAAAAAAAGACGTAATAGAGTATTAAAATTAGCTAAAGGTTATAGAGGCGCTAAATCTAAACAATTCAGAACAGCTAAACAAGCAGTTATGAAATCTTTAAGCTATGCTTATGCAGGTAGAAAATTAAGAAAACGTGAATTTAGAACATTATGGATTGCTCGTATCAATGCAGCAGCTAGACTTAATGGCTTATCATACAGCCGTTTTATGAACGGTCTTAAAAATGCAAACGTTAACGTTAACAGAAAAATGTTAGCTGACCTTGCAATCAGTGATGCAAAAG
>JAEZKI010000420.1 GCA_023415525.1 Bacillota bacterium
TTTTTGCAATATCTTCATCTATGGCTATTACTACTCTATTTTTTCCTTTTGCTTTTCCTCTTAGCAAGGCATTATCCGCTGCTTTAACTGCTTGAAGAGGTTCTTCAACCATATCAGGATAACAGCAGGCCCCGATTGTAATAGCTATAGGTATTTCTATTTCGTAAGTTACCTGTATATAGTGAACAGAGCGTCTTAACTCCTCAAAAATATGTATGGCATCCTCAAAGGATACAGGAAGTAAAACGACAAATTCATCGCCTCCGTACCGAATAACTTCACCTCCATACTCTTTTACACAGCCTCTAGCCATTTGTGCAATGGCTTTCAGCACTACATCTCCTTGGAGGTGACCTAGTACATCGTTTATCGTTTTAAAATTATCCGTGTCAATAACTGCTACAGATAGCGTACTCTGAGATTTTGTAACCTTATCTAGTATCTTTTGCATATAACGCCTATTATAAGCCCCTGTTAATGGATCAGTCTCTGACTCCTTGGCAACCGTTTGAAGCAATCGTGAGTTTTGAGCATTGATAGAAATAAAAATAGTTAAGGTTTCAAAAAACACAATGGTATTATCTGTAAAAAAGTTTGGCGCCTCATGCTCTAATACCAATGCTCCAAATATGCTGTGATCATTAAAATTTCTAAGAGGTACCACATGCCTAGAAGAGGGTACACTCAGATACTTTAATAAAGGCTGCGTTATCTCTTCTTTTGGAAAAGTATAGGACTCTTTTAGCTGCTTAATAAAACCAGGAACTTCTGTAGTCTTCATCTCACTAAACTCATTCTGAAGCTCTATACTTCTAAAATAAAGCTTATAATCCTCTTCATTCTTCACCCATAAGTAACAAGTCGTTACACCCATTACTCCCATCAGCATATCTGTTATAACTTCCATTAATTGTTTAAAGGAACTGATATTGACTGCTTGTTTCATAATCTCGCCAAAGACCCATAACATACCACGTTGTTGTTGCAATTCTGTTTCTAAATAATTAATCACTTCTTGCGTATTATCCAATGTCTCATTAGCCATGTTTATTCCCTCCCCTTTGGGTAAACCTTAAACTTCTTGAATGAGCATTTCTATAACTTTATAACAACTCTTTTAAACAACAATTATCTCTATTTGCTTGACAAGCGTAACGATTGTATTCACTATACGTACCTACTAGCTTATACCCTATTAATACCTTATAAATGCCATAATAATAATTTATACTAACTTACAGATAAAATCAAATATATTATTGTTTTTTTCCATTAATTACTTTTTCTCTCGTAAAACTCCCATAAAATTATATTTTATTTTATCTTTTCAGCAATCTTAACTGTTTCCATCGCATCTTTTGCATAGTAATCAGCTCTTACAAAATCGGCTAATTCTGGCGTTAAAACTGCCCCACCCACTATAACCTTTACGTTAGGACACTTTTCTTTTAAAACCTTAATAGTTGTCTTCATACTTGCTACAGTTGTTGTCATTAATGCGCTTAATCCCACTATTTTTATATCAAATCGCTGTACTGCTTCTATTACTGCTTCTGTAGGAACATCTTTTCCTAAATCATATACTTCAAAATTATAGTTTTCCATAATGACCTTCACAATATTTTTACCAATATCATGAATATCCCCATAGACAGTGGCTAAAGCTACTTTGGTTTTATGGGTATTTCCTATGCCTTCTTCTTTAGAAAATGCTTGCTGGAGCACTTCAAAGGCTCTTTTTGCTGCCTCTGCTGACTTAATAAGCTGTGGCAAGAAAATGTTTTGCTTTTCATAAAGTTCTCCTACTTTATTCAGAGCAGGAACTATTTCTTGTTCTATAATTTCTAGAGGTTTGGCTGCTAACATTTTACTCCTAGTAGCATTGGCTGCTGCTTCCTTAAGTCCTGTTATAATAGCTTGTTGCAGATCTATAGCTTCTTCTCTTTTGCTATTTGCTCCCTTAACCATGTCTTCTGTTGCTACTTGGGTATTACCCTCAATATAATCTTTGGAGTCTTTGTCCTTGCCTGCTAATACACGATAAGCACTAATGGTTTCTAGCATCCCATGATCTCCTGGGTTCATAATAGGTGCATCTAAGCCTTGCATAAGAGCCATTCCTAACATTGTTTTGTTAATAGCAGGACGATTAGGAAGTCCAAAGGATACATTACTTACTCCTAGCACCGTTTTTACACCTAGTTGCTCTTTTACCAGTCTAACCGCCTTAAGTGTCTCTATTACTAAATCTTGCTGTGCAGAAGCTGTTACAACAAGGCAATCAATAAGAATATCTTTTTTAGGTATACCTATCTCTAAAGCCGCTTCTACAATCCTTTTAGCTACGGCTAACCTTTCTTCAGCTGAAGCTGGAATCCCAGTTTCATCTAATGTAAGACCTAGTATACATGCCCCATACTTCTTAGCAATGGGAAGAATCATATCTAAGCTCTCTTTTTTACCATTGACCGAATTAATAATGGGCTTACCATTATAAATTCGAGCTGCTTCCTCTAAGGCTTTGGGATTGGAGGAGTCAATCTGAAGGGGCAATTTGACGGTAGCCTGTACTTCCATAATAGCTGTTTTCAGCATAGTCACTTCGTCAATATCAGGAAGCCCTACATTGACATCTAAAATATGAGCTCCTTGTCTTTCTTGTTGCATGGCTTCATTTAAAATATAATCCATATCTTCATTGCGAAGCGCTTGTTGAAGCATTTTCTTGCCTGTTGGATTAAGTCTCTCTCCAATAATACGTAC
>JAEZKI010000456.1 GCA_023415525.1 Bacillota bacterium
TTGTCCTACTCCTATTGTATAAATAAAAGGATATTTTTCAAGGTAACGGTCATAAAAGCCTCCACCATAACCTACCCGTCCCCCTTTTCTGTCAAAAGCAAGCCCTGGTACCACCATAACATCCCCTGGCTTTGGAACAACCAAGCGATGCTTCTTGGGATTGGGTTCTTTAATCACCAAGTGCTTATAAATGTGTTCTTCTAAATCCTCTAAGTGACTTACTTCATAAAAAGCCATTTCACCTACTTCAGGGCCTATTAATGGATAGGCAACCTGTTTCCCCTCTTCTTTGGCCTTTTCATGCAAATAAGCTGTTTGAATTTCCAAAGGCAAGGCAGCATAGCTAAAAAGCCTTTGAGCTTGCTTATAAACTTCTAAGCTCATGAGCTTTTCTACTATGCAACGAGAGACCCTCTGAAGATGCTCTTGCTCCTCGGACTTACGCAAAGCACTTATCTGTTTTCTAATGCTTAACTTGTCCATCATTTGGCCTATATTTGAGAGGGTGAAGTTGACCATCAGGTGTTTGGATTTTGGTGTTTTTTAGTTGATTTTTAAAATTGCTCCTAAAAATAGCTAAGTATTCTTGGCGTAATTTTGCTTGTTCTTCTTTTTCTGGCTCCGTTAATCCCTCAGCCTTTTGTTTATGGGCTAACTCATTAATGCGGCCAATAAGTTCATTCATTTCCATCCTTATTTCCTTTCTATTATGCCACAAACCAAGTGCCGAGCTCCTCACCACTTAGAATGGCATTCAATATATCTATATGTTCTCCAGAAGCCACAATGGTATGCGCACCACATGCTTTTGCTATTTCGGCTGCCATAATCTTAGTAATCATGCCACCTGTTCCAAGACGGGAACCTGCATCACCTGCTAAGCCCTTTATCTCTGGGGTAATTTCATCTACTTGTGTAATTAAAGTTGCATCAGCTGATTCTTTGGGATTAGCTGTATAAAGGCCATCAATATCTGTTAAGAGAATCAAAAGGTCCGCATCAATAAGCTGAGCCACTGTAGCAGAAAGCGTATCATTATCCCCAAAGCGATAGCCTTCAATTTGTGTTGTAGAAATACTGTCATTTTCATTTACAATAGGAATAACCCCTAAATCTAGTAACGTTTCAAAGGTATTTTTAGCATTGACCTTTTTAATCTCATCTTCTATTACATCTTTGGTAAGAAGAATTTGGGCAATGACTTGATTGTATTCTCCAAAAAACTTTTCATACATTTGCATTAAAATAGCTTGTCCAATAGCTGCTGTAGCTTGTTTTAAAGGTAGCTCTTCTGGTCTTTTGCTTCGCCCAATACGTTGCATACCTGCTCCAATAGCCCCTGAAGAAACAAGAATAACCTCTTTCCCTGAGTTATTGATATCGGTTAAGACACGGGACAACTTTTCCATCTTATCCAAATTAACACGCCCATTTTCATGAGTCAGTGATGAGGTCCCAATTTTAACCACAATTCTTTTTGCTTCTTTAATTATCTCACGCATATTTTTCTCCCCTTGTCCTAACGGCTTATAAGAGTTTCCCTGCCGCTGGAATATTTTTTGCAGCCCCTTCTTTGAGGGCTTCATCTTCTACTTTTTCTATGTGGCTCATGCCAATTTTCTTGGTAATCGAAAGAACAGAAATACCAGGCGAATCTTTCTTTTGCTTTTCATCAATAAGACGAACAGGTACAATAGCCGCCTTCATATCTTCCCTTACTAGCTTTACAAAATCCTCTTCCTCTACATAGGTCATCCCTATACAAGGGACTTTATCTGAATACGCTTTTATAAGCTTTTTGCGATTGGTTTTAGTCTCATAGGCAGTGACTGGAACCTTGGCCACTTTACCATTTTTAAAACCAAAGGCAATAAATCCTTTGTAATCCGTTGTAGGATGAATAAAGATGATTTGTTCCCCTTCCTCCATCTCTAGAAGATTAGGTAAATAAACCCCGTATTGACTGGCTTTTGTATCTTCAATTTCATGAAGCTTTAGCTTATAGATATTACACTTATTACTAAAGAGGAGCAGGTCATTTTTGTTACTACTCTCTAACTCTTGTAAAATAACATCCTCTTCTTTTAACTTCTGCTCCCCACTACTTCTAAGAGAAACTAAAGTAATCTTCTTGAGGTATTGATGATGGGTAAAGAAAAGCTTTACACGGTAGTCTTCCACAAAAACTTCTGGTTCAGGCAAGACTACTTGTGTTTGTTCAATAACTCGCGTCCGACGCTCTTGCCCATATTTTTTTATAATTTGTTTGAGTTCATCACAGATGACTTTTTTGACCTTGGTTTCATTCCCAATAATATCTCTTAAACGTTGGATTTCCTTTTCTAATACATCCAATTCTTTCAAGGTATCTAAAATATATTGACGATTCAGGTGACGCAATTTAATTTCTGCTACATACTCGGCTTGCATTTCACTTAAATCAAAGGAAAGCATTAAATTAGGAACAACTTGCTTTTCTTTTTCTGTATTACGGACAATATCAATGGCCTTATCAATATCTAATAAGATTTCTCGAAGTCCCAATAACAGATGATGACGTTTCTCCATCTTTTCACAATTGTACGTATATTTTCTAACGATACATCGTTTTCGGAAGTCACACCAATGCCCCAAAATCGTTTTAACCCCCATCACTTGAGGCACACCATCAATAAGAATATTAAAATTACAGCTAAAACTATCTTCAAGAGGTGTCATCTTAAAAAGCTTACTCATTAAAAGCTCTGGATCTGTCCCACGTTTTAAATCAATGGTTAGCTTCAGACCTGATAAATCTGTTTCATCACGTACATCTACGATTTCTTTAATCTTACCACCTTTTACTAGCTCTTCTATTTTATCAATAATAGCCTCTACTGTGGTGCTATAAGGAATCTCTGTAATTTCAATACAATTTTCCTTTTTCATATACTTATAATGTGAGCGCACTTTAAAGCTTCCCCGGCCAGTCTCTAAAATGCCCTGAATTTCTTTAGCATCATAAATAAGACTGCCTCCTGTTGGGAAATCCGGGGCAATAATATAGTCCATCATGGCTACCTTTTCATTTTTTAGATAGGCTATCGTGGCTTCACATATTTCTCGCAAGTTAAAACTACAAATATTACTGGCCATTCCTACAGCAATCCCTTGATTGGGATTCACTAAAATATTAGGAAAACGGGTGGGAAGAAGAGTAGGTTCCTTCATTGTTCCATCATAGTTGTCAACAAAATCTACCGCATCTTCTTCAATATCTTCAAAAAGCTCAGTACACACACTGCTTAATTTAGCTTCTGTATACCGAGCGGCAGCATAAGCCATATCTCTTGAATACACCTTTCCAAAGTTTCCTTTGGAATCCACAAAAGGAAGATTAAGGGCACCATTTGCCTCTGTTAGCCTAACCATGGTTTCATAAATGGCTGAATCCCCATGGGGATTGAGGCGCATGGTTTGTCCCACAATATTAGCTGACTTGGTACGAATTCCTTTTATCAAATTCATCTTATACATGGTGTATAAAAGCTTACGGTGAGATGGTTTAAAGCCATCTATTTCTGGTAATGCTCTTGAAACAATTACACTCATGGCATAGGGCATGTAGTTATTTTCAAGTGTCTCTGTGATATTTTGGCGAATCACATGTTTCTCCATCAATCCTTGCTCCTTTCTTTAGCTCATATCTGCTAAATCTAAATAACGATAACCATCTGATGCTATATATTCTTTACGTCCCGCTAGGTCATCGCCTAAGAGCCGATCAAAGATTGTTTTAGTCATTTCCATATCTTCTGGAACCACTTGAATAAGACGTCTTGTCTCTGGACACATCGTGGTCTCCCACATCATGTCTGGATCGTTTTCACCTAATCCTTTGGAGCGTTGTAGTGTATATTTTACTTTTAGATTTTTTAGAATCTGCCCCTTTTCATATTCGGAATAGGCAAAGTAGGTTTTATCTTTTGTATTAATCTCATAAAGTGGCGTTTCTGCAATAAAAACCTTTCCCTCGTTAATCAAGGTAGGGGCAAGGGAGTAAAGCATAGTCAAAATAAGGGTTCGAATTTGATACCCATCCACATCAGCATCAGTACAGATAATGATTTTATTCCATCTCAGATTAGCCATATCAAAGGTGTGTAGGTCTTTGTTATGCTTCGAAGTAATTTCTATTCCACAACCCAACACCTTCAGTAAGTCTACAATAATATCACTTTTAAAGATTTTATCATAGTCTGCCTTAAGGCAGTTTAGAATTTTACCTCGTACAGGCATAATGCCTTGGAATTCTGCATTACGTCCCAATTTACAAGAACCTAATGCGGAATCACCTTCCACAATATAAAGTTCTCTTTCCTCTACCTTCTTGGTACGACAATCTACAAACTTCTTAATGCGGTTACCAATATCTATGGAACCACTTAATTGTTTTTTTACATTGATTCGGGTGCGTTCTGCCTTCTCACGACTTCGTTTATTAACCAGAACTTGTTTAGCGATCTTACTTGCTTCATCTTTATTTTCAATGAAATAAACAAATAAGTATTCTTTCAGATACTCTTGGATAGCCTCTTGAATAAATTTGTTGGTAATGGATTTTTTAGTCTGATTTTCATAACTGGTTACAGTTGAAAAAGAGTTAGAGACTAAAATTAAACTATCTTGAATATCTACAAAAGTAATTTTTTTCTCATCTTTATTATAAATGCCTTCATTTTTAAGGTATTGATCAACAGCATAAACAAGGGCATTCTTTATCGCTTTATCTGGTGAACCCCCATACTCTAAGTAACTGGAGTTATGATAATATTCTAAGGCGTTGAACTCATTACAGAAGCAAAAAGCAATTTGAAATTTAAGCTTGTACTCTGGACGATCTGGGCTATCCTGACCTTTTGTTTCTTGCTCTGCTACAATAATCTCTGTAAAGTTCTTATGATCTGCTATTTCTTTTACATAACCCACAATACCTTCTTCATAGTAATAACTGTGTGTTACACCCTCTAATTCATTTTTAAACTGAAACTTAAGCCCCTTGTTAATAACGGCCTGTCTTTTTAAGACATCATGAAAATAAGTGGCTGGAATGTCCACTTCTGTAAAAACTTCTTGATCCGGTTTCCAGTGAATGCGCGTACCCGTCTTCTTAAAATCTGATTTGGTTTTACGAAGACCGCCAATATTTTCCCCTTTTTCAAAATGTAGTTCATAAATATAGCCATCTCTTTTTACTTCTACATCCATAAAAGCCGAACTGTATTGGGTGGCACAAGAACCTAGTCCATTTAATCCTAAACTAAATTCATAGTTTTCCCCTTCATTATTGTTATATTTTCCCCCAGCATAAAGCTCACAAAAAACTAACTCCCAGTTATAGCGTTGTTCTACTTCGTTAAAATCAAGTGGAATACCTCTCCCATAATCTTGGATGGTAATCGAATAATCTGTATGTAAGGTTACCTCAATTACATTGCCGTAACCTTCCTTAGCCTCATCAATAGAATTGGCTAATATCTCAAAGACTGAATGCTCACAGCCCTCTAATCCGTCTGAGCCAAAGATAACCCCAGGACGGAGTCTTACTCTGTCTGCACCTTTTAAAGCAGATATACTTTGGTTACCATATGTTTTTTCTTTCATCTCTACCACCTATAAATTTCTTCTTATCTTATAACTGTAAAGAAAACACTACGCCTTGTCAAGTTTTAAATCCATAGGATATTTCTAGAAGGGACTTGTTTCCCTTACATCAACTACTGACAAAACATGGGGTTCATCGTACGTATAGCCAAATGTTTCTATCCGTATGCTCTTTACCCTCTTCTCTGTTTGAAGAATACCCTTAGAATTAGCAGGTTCATGTGACAATTCTTGTAAAAGCTCCAGTCCCTCTATGACCTTCCCAAAAGCTGTATAATAGCCTTCTAAGCGATGATCCTCTTGCAGTAAAACAAAAAATTGAGAGCCTTCCGTATCAAAGCGACTGCTACGTGCCATACACACAGTCCCTACCTCAAAAGCTAGGCTATTGGCTGCACCATTTTGCTTGCATTCACTTTTAATGAGATAACCTGGAAAACCTCTCCCATTTCCTAATGGATCCCCTGTCTGAATCAAATAACCTGGTATCACCTTGCTAATGGGCAAATCATTATAAAATCTTTTTTGTGCCAGAGCAATAAAGTTATTCACCGTATTGGGTGCTTGCTCTGGATAAAGCTCTATTTTAAAAGTCTCTTGACTTTCTAATGTGACTGTAACTATTGGATTTGGCCAATTGTTGAGAGAAATCTTTGGCCGAGATTCCATATAAATCAAGCTACCTACTAAAGTAAGGCTAAAAACTAAAAAACCAACTTGTATTATCCTTCTCATAGGCCCACCCCTTTCTTTTTATAAGTATGAGGCGTTCCTTGTTATTTTATACGTAGGCAAAAAAAAAGAGGCACGGCCTCTTTTTATTCTTCTTCTGGACCTTCTTCAAATTCTCCAAAGAAAAGTTCATCAAATTCTGCTGCTACTTTTTCATATTCTTCATCTGTTTCGATTTCGTCTAATTTGACTTCATCACCCTCTTCAGAATAACGGAAGATTAAAACTTCGTCTTCATCTTGTGGTGCTACAGCAATATATTCTATATCATCTACTTCAAAAATACTAAGTACATCACATGGTACTTCTTTGTCTTCATCTTCAAAGGTAATATAGATCACAGAACCTTCTTCTTCGCCACATCCACAATCGCAACCATTTTCATCATGATCACAGCCACAATTATTTTCTTCGTGGTCACAACCACATTTTTTGTTTTCTTCCATGTTTCGTTCCTCCTTAGGAATGGATTACATTTTTATTATAACATAC
>JAEZKI010000007.1 GCA_023415525.1 Bacillota bacterium
GTACTAAGTAGTAAGAGCACCATGTAACAAATATAAAGAATTCCACCAGGTAATCGCTTCAACAGGCGACTCATAAGTGGTGTAGCAAATAGGGCAGCTAGAACCAGGATGAGCCCATAGTTAGTGAGTTGATAGAGGAAAGTGGTATTCATAAGCTCCACTTTTCCAAAACCAAACATCACTTTTAGATAGTGAAAGGCTTCAGTAAGGTTATCTAAAGAGAAAAATACCCAGCTAATTAAGATAGCCACAAGAAGATAAAGGTGAGAGCAGAAGGGGGGGAGCTTTTTTAGAAAACGTAAAAGAAAACTACGTTCTAGAATCATTAGTAGGGCAAAATAGAGTCCCCATAAAATAAAGTTCCAGCCTGCTCCATGCCAAAAACCTGTTAGAAACCAGACAATAAGAAGGTTAGCATAAAAACGAGACTTACGAACACGGCTTCCACCTAAAGGAAAGTAAACGTACTCTCTAAACCAGCTACCTAAAGTCATATGCCATCTTCTCCAAAATTCAGTAATGCTTTTAGAAATATAAGGGTAATTGAAGTTCTCAGGAAATTCAAAGCCCATCATTTTTCCTAATCCAATAGCCATATCCGAATAGCCACTAAAGTCAAAATAAAGCTGGAGGGCAAAGGCAAGGATGCCTAACCAAGCACCCAGTAGGGATAGTTCATGAAAAGCTGTTCCTTTAATGGCTTCCCATAGTCTACCAATATTATTGGCAATAAGGACTTTTTTAGCCAATCCCTCTACAAAGCGCAGACTACCTTGACCAAATTTTTCCCAAGTTGTGGTACGGTGGTTTAACTCTTTTTCAACTGTGGCATAAGTAACAATAGGTCCTGCTATAAGTTGAGGAAACATGGCAACATAGGCCCCAAAAGAAATAATATTTTTTTGGACTTGAATCTTGCCACGATAGAGGTCAATGGTATAGGACATGGTTTGGAAGGTATAGAAAGAGATTCCAATAGGCAAGGCAAGCTTTAAAAGACCCAGATTTGTTCCTAGAACAGTATTAAGTGTAGTGATAAAAAAATCAGAGTACTTAAAGAAGCCTAGAAGTGAAAGGTTTCCCACAACAGATAGCATAAGCCCTAATTTAGGGAGCCATTTGTGCTCCCTAAAATGGGCAATGAGAAGACCACAACTATAATCAAGTACAGTTGAAAAAATCATAATAACAACGTAAATAGGTTCGCCCCAAGCATAAAAGAGTAAACTTGCAAGAAAGAGTACAAGGTTTTTAAGCTTAAAGGGCATTAAAAAATATAATCCTAAAAAAACGGGTAAAAATAGAAAGAGAAAGAGTAAACTGCTGAAAACCATAGCTTCACCTTATTTCATCAAATCATTAAATTGGTTAACGATAGTATTTACAGATTCCCCATCTATGACAAATAATATGTAGTTACCGTGTGTGATTATTTGACGGGCATCAAAAGCTTCTTGGAGAGAAGGATAAAGGAACATATTATCTGTTCTCTTATTAATTCCATCTAATACAGTTTGAATGTCCTTACTTTCTTTTACTTCAAAAACAGCATATTCGTTGATATGCATAGACATAAGTGGCATAGTTACTTTATAGCTTTTAAGAATAGAGGCATCAATACCATACCAATCTTTAAGAAGGGTATCATCTAGTGGATTTTGCTTAGGAATTTCCACACCTTCTAGCATTTTACTATAGATATCTGAAGCACTTAAGCTAGAAACTTCTGGTTTCACCTCTGGAGTGGGACTTGGAGAAGGTTTGGAAGCTTCAGGAGTGCTTGGAGTAGAAGCCTCAGGCTTAGTAGAAACTTGAGGTTTAGTAGAAGCTTCAGGTTTAGTAGAAACTTGAGGTTTAGTAGAAGCTTGAGGTTTAGTAGAAGCTTGAGGTTCAGTAGAGGCCTCAGGTTTAGTAGAAGCTTCAGGCTGAGAATCAGGTGTTGATGGAGTAACTTCCACCTTTTCTTCCGTTTCTTCTTCTAATAGGTCTTCTGTTTCAGCAGGGGTTTCAGTAGCTTGGCTATTATTATGGCTTGCTGATGCATCAGAAGGAGGCAGTGTTTCAGTTGAATCAGAAACTTCAACGGTTGGTGTTTGCTCTGGTAAAGTTGACGTTTCTTTTGAACCACAACCTGTTAATAGGAGGCTCCCTAAGGTTAAGCTAGCAAGTAAAATAATAAATTGTTTTTTCATTATAGATCTCCTTATAATCCTTATAGAATAGTTTAGTAGGAGATTAGACGCCATTAAACGACAAAAAGTTCCAATATATTTTCCTAGAGCAATAAATTACATGTTTATAGAAAAGGTAGGATATGATACTATAAACTAAACAAATCATGAGAATACAAGATAGCACGCAACAGGCTTTAGTATAAAATGTATGTTATAAGAAAAATGGAGGGAATATAGAAGATGCTTTATCAGTTAAAGGAGTATTTTATAAAAGAAGAATTATTAGGAGGAGAATTTGGGGTAGAACGAGAGGGCCTTCGAACGACACCAGCAGGAAAACTAGCTCTTAGCAATCATCCTGAGATTTTTGGGAACAAATTGTTGAATCCTTATATCACAACAGATTTTTCAGAGAGTCAAGTGGAGCTTATCACGCCTACTTTTAAAACAACGGAAGAAGTTTATCATTTTTTGTGTGGATTATATGATATTGTAGCATTAGAAATAGGAGAAGAATATTTATGGCCTCAATCTATGCCTTGTGATATTCCGGAAGATGAACATATTCCCATTGCTAAGTATGAGAATTGTGATGAATGTAAAAAAGCAAGACTTTATCGTGAGGAGCTTTTTAAGAAATACGGTGGTAAAAAGCAACTTATTTCAGGTATTCATTTTAACTTTTCTTTTGAGGAGAACTTCCTCATCAAGTTATTTCAGGCACAAAACAAAGAGAGGAACTATAAACTTTATAAAGATCAAATTTATCTTAAGGTGGTACGTAACTATTTACGCTACAGATGGCTGCTCATTTATTTAGTGGGGGGAGCACCTATTATTCATGATACTTATAACAAAGAATGTAAAAAGAAACTTCAGGCCCTAGGTGATGATAGCTATACCAATAACGGAGCGATTTCCTATAGAAATGGAGAATGTGGTTATCAAAATCATGTGGATTTATTCCCAGACTATAGCACAGTTGAAAGCTATATTAAGAGCATTGAGAATTTTGTAGAGGATGAAACCATTCAAAGTTATAGAGAACTCTATACTCAAATTCGCCCCAAAGCCAAGGATAATGCCAGATTATTAGAATCTTTATGTGAAGATGGTATACGTTACATTGAGATTCGCAGTATAGATATCAATCCTTTTGATAAGGCAGGGATTACAAAAGGAGATTTAGAGTTTCTTCATCTC
>JAEZKI010000053.1 GCA_023415525.1 Bacillota bacterium
TCCCATTGTAAGGTCTTAATATTAAAAAGCATGGTACGAGAGGCATTGGTATAGTCCGTTACATGGACCTTTCCATTAGTTAATTTCCACACCAGCCATGTATCTACTGTCCCAAATAAGAGCTCACCTTTTTTAGCTCTTTCCTTTGCTCCTTCAACATGGTCTAAAATCCATTTGATTTTTGTAGCTGAAAAATAGGCGTCTATTACAAGTCCTGTGGTTTCTTGAATATAGTCCTGCCAGCCCTTTGCTTTTAACTCTTCACATAAATCTGCTGTTCTTCTACATTGCCACACAATAGCATTATAAATGGGTATACCCGTTTGTTTATCCCAAACAATAGTGGTTTCTCTCTGATTGGTAATCCCTATAGCCGCAATATTCTCTTGAGTCAAATTACTTTTGGCAAGAACCTCTTGAAGTACGCCATATTGAGAAGCCCATATCTCCATAGGATCATGCTCTACCCAGCCTTCTCTAAGATATATCTGTGTAAATTCCTTCTGGCTTACCCCAATAATATGCTGTTTCTTATCAAAAATAATGGCCCTAGAACTTGTCGTTCCTTGATCTATTGCAATAATATATTGTTCCAATTCTATACGCCCCCATTCTTTCCATTTCTTTTACTACATAAAAAAACGCAAAAATATTTTAATATTTTTGCGCATCTCTTCATCTCTTCATGCTAACAATATTTCACTAAAATTAGTATACTTTATAGAATACCTATTGTCAATTTAATATCCCTAAACTTTTAGTGGTTTCTTACATTTACCCTTATAACCCTAGTAGGTTTTTTGTCATATTGCCCATAGTTTTTGGTTGGAGGTAGAAATGCTAGTTGCACCTTTTCCTAATGCCTCTACTATTTCCTCTTTTTCAGAAATTAATCCCCCCACAATGATAGGTTTTGCTGTTACCTTCTTCATCTCTTTAATGACTTTAAATAATATACCGGGTAACATCTCTATAGCATCACATTCCTCTACAATATGACTTTTGGCATTATCTAATGAAAGGCGATCTAATATAAAAGTTCTTTGTATTGCAATGAGTCCTAGTCCTTTGGCCACTTTGATAAGCTGAGGTTTCGTACTAATAATGCCCTCAAAACAAGTCTTATCTTTGATATACTGCACCGCAATTTCCTTATTCATCAAGCCCTCTACTAAATCCAAATGAATAATCCCTACTTTGTCAGCTTCTTTGATTTGTGTAGCAATAGCTTCCAGGTTAAGCAAATTACCAAATAAGACAAAAATAACTTGAGCATCTCCCTTTAAGGCTTGCTCTAATTCTTTTTCACTTTTTACAGCCGGTATAATAGGGTTATCCTCTAAAATCTCTTGAAATATCATCGCTTTATCCTCATATTCTGGATTTGTAGTATTAACTTTGTTAAAGACTTCTCCTTCTTATGACCTTATCACTCTTTCCTTCTAGTATATCATAAATCTTCTTTCCCCTTATACAAAATTAAAGTTTAAAGAGAAAAAAGGGTAGTCGGGGAGATTTGCCAAAACCTAGCTGTGAAAGTGAGTCCCTGCCCTTTCTCAGTGGACTCCCCCAATACCTTATTTTTATCTTTTACTCTAATTTTGCTCAAATACTGCATCAATATGAGCTTTGCTCATTTGTGTACTGAGTAAGCTTACAACAGGAACAGCAATACAAGAAGCAATCATTGCAAAACTAGATACTAAAGGCATATTAATACTTAACATTCCTAGTTTCTCAAAAACAAGATAAAGTACAATAACGCCTCCGCCTACTACAAAGCCTGCCCAGGCACCTAGCTTCGTTGTCTTTTTCCACCAAAGGCCAAACATATAAGGCCCTAAGAACATTCCCGCTATAAGTCCCCAAGATAAGGACATCAGATAAACGATGGTATTATTTTGGAAGACTGCCATGATGTAAGAAAGTGCTACAAATAAAACACAGAAACCTCTCATCGTTAACATCATTTTCTTCTCTGAAATTTTGGGTGCGATAAAACCTTTAATAAAGTCAATAGAAATAGTAGAACTAGAAATCAGTACCAGTGAAGCTAATGTAGACATAGATGCAGATAAAATAAGTACTATAATAATTCCCATAAGGGCTCCTGGCAAAGCTTTTTCTAACATGACAGGGATAATCATATCAGGGTTATTACCAGGCATAATCGCTTGACCATTCTGGATAAAGAAGAGTCTTCCTAAGCAACCTGAAAAATAAGCACTTACACCAATTATTAAAGCAAAGACAGTAGAAATAATGGTTCCCTTTTTAATAGCTGCTTCATCCTTAATGGTATAGTATTTGTGAATCATCTGTGGGAGGCCCCATACACCAAAGCTTGTTAAGAAAACAAGCCCAAATAAATCAATGGCCTTTTCACCATTGCTAAAAGGCATACTTAGGCTAGGGTCTAACTCACCAAGTCTTCTAATACCTTCCGTTATACCACCTACTGCAGGATTGCTGACTACAAAGTACACCATGAAAATACAACCCACAATCATAATAACTCCTTGAATCAAGTCATTGATAGCTGTGGCAACATATCCTCCTAGTATAAGGTAAACAGCTGTCAAAAGTGCCATAAAGAAAATAGCCATCTTAAAGCTAATTCCAAAGGAACTTTCAAGAATATAACCTAATCCTTTATATACAGAAGCTGTATAAGGTACTAAAAATACAAAGATAATAATAGCTGCGACAAATTTCATATTTTTACTTTGATAACGCTTTTCAAAAAATTCAGGCATCGTGCGTGCATCTAACCTATGCGTCATTTCTCGTGTCTTCTTAGCTAAAATCTTCCAAGCTAACCAACAGCCAAAAACAGCATTTCCTATACCAATCCATGAAGTAGATATACCATAGTTCCATCCCAAACCACCTGCATAGCCAATAAAAATAACTGCTGAAAAGTAAGAGGTTCCATAAGCAAAGGCTGTAATCCAGCCACCCATATTCCTTCCTCCTAAGAAGAAATCTGTGGAATTCTTTACTTTTGTCTTACTGTAAATTCCTACACCCACCATGATTGCAATAAATGCTATTAGAAAAGCTAACTTCATCCCCATTTTCTTTCATCTCCTCCTTTTTTATTAACCCTTACATACTTATTGCTTACTTTTAAATTTGGACAAATAAAAAACTCTCATCCTTATGTAAAGGACGAGAGCAAGTTCCCGTGGTACCACCTTTTTTTGCTACCTTCTCACAAAAGTAACCTCTTTAAGTCTATCAAAGCATCTACTGCCTCGCTATACTCTAGCACCATAACGTGTGCCACCCGTTTGCCTCTACTTACCACCAGCTTTTGAGACAACACTCCAAGATGTATTCAAATGAAATACCTTTATCCCTTGCACCAACCGGGAATTCTCTAAAAAAGTCTTTTCATTCTACTTTTTCTCTTCATCGCTTTAAAGTGTGATTATTAATCATATTTTAAAGCAAGTCAAGCAATAGTGTCAAGTATATTTTAAATTTAACAAAAAATT
>JAEZKI010000060.1 GCA_023415525.1 Bacillota bacterium
ATACATGACTCTTTTTTTATGTCCTAAAACATTGGCTCTGGCAATTTCAGGAATCAGAGTAGTAGAAAAAGCCGTTAAGAAGGCAGAAGGGAAAAATAAAATGGGAAGTACCATACCTTTTAACATGCCATAGATACTAAGTGAATCCTCCACAGAAGCTCCATATTTTCTAAGACTTGCGGGAATAAGAATATTCTCAAGGGACATAAAAGTAGAAGCCACATAGGCAATGAGAGCAATAGGCAGCATAAGCTTAATGAGATTGAGAAGAATGTTTTTACGGCTAATGCTATAAAAAGGAATCTTACCTGGAGGATAGTAGGTTGTATTTTGATTAATAAGATAAAGGGTGAAGAGATAGCTACAAGACACCATCTCACCAATAGTTATGCCTAGTCCCACAGCAGCATAAGTATAAGGCAAACCTTTTGGTGCAGAGAGATTAACGAAAGTCATGATAAGCCCAAGCTTTACAAACTGTTCTAAAATATCTGCACTAGCAGGGAATAAAGCTTTTTTGACAGCATAAAAATACCCTTTAAAGCAGGAAGAAAAGGAAATAAAGGGGATACTAAAGGCAAGCATTTTAAGACCCCGAATAATGCGCGTATCAGCGATGAAGAGACCAACAATGGTATCTGTAAAAGTATAAAGTATAAAGGTAGCTGAAAAGCTTAATAGAGCACTCATAATAAGTGCCGTAGTCATCACTTTTGAAATAATAGAGTAATGAAGCTTGGCGATTTCTTCAGCTACCATTTTAGAAATAGACACACTTAGCCCGGCACAGGCAATGATGATCCCCACGCTATAAATGGTCATAAGGAGCTGGTAGAGTCCCATACCTTCTGTGCCAATAGTATTAGAAATATAAACAATAGAAATCATCCCAATAGTACGTGTTACCAAGGAGGTAGCAGTTAATAATAGGGTACTTGTAATAAGTCCTTGTTCCTTCAAAAAAATTCCTCCTCATTTTATGAATTACTTATAGTTAAGTATATGAGGACAATCTTTTTTTACGACTAAAATTATCTGGCGTAGTTATTTTCTTTGAGGGTGACATCATGAGCACCACCTTCAATGATGCTAGTAGAGGAAACAAGGGTCATACGAGCAGTACGTTGAAGTTCGTCAATAGAGGTGGCCCCACAGCTACACATGGTAGATTTCATTTTACTAAGGGTGACATCTAGATTATCACGGAGCTTACCAGCGTAAGGCACATAGCTATCTACACCCTCTTCAAATTTAAGTCCGTTACCTTCGCCCAAATCATAGCGTTGCCAGTTACGAGCACGTTTAGAGCCTTCCCCCCAATATTCTTTTACATAGGTATTGCCAAGTTTTACCTTGTGGGCAGGACTTTCATCAAAACGAGCAAAGTAGCGTCCCATCATAATAAAATTGGCTCCCATAGCTAAGGCAAGAACGGTATGATAGTCATGGACAATCCCACCATCTGAACAAATTGGGACATAAATCCCTGTCTTTTCATAGTATGCATCACGCGCTGCAGCCACTTCAATAATGGCAGAGGCTTGCCCACGGCCAATCCCCTTTTGCTCGCGGGTGATACAGATGGATCCCCCACCAATTCCTACTTTTACGAAGTCAGCCCCAGCTTCTACTAAATAGAGAAAGCCTTCTTTATCAACGACATTACCAGCGCCTACTTTAACAGACTCTCCATAGTTTTGGCGAATGTACTGAATGGTTTCAGCTTGCCAAACACTATATCCATCGGAAGAATCAATGCAAAGCACATCTGCACCTGCATCAATTAAGGCAGGAACACGTTCCTTATAATCCCTAGTATTAATACCAGCACCTACACAGTAACGCTTTTCATTATCTAATAGTTCAGAAGGGTTTTGCTTGTGATCATCATAGTCTTTTCTAAATACGAAATACATAAGCTTTTGTTCCTCATCAATAATAGGAAGACAGTTTAATTTATGTTCCCAGAGGATATCATTGGCTTCACTTAAAGTAGTAGAAGGCTTACCCACAATCAGTGAAGAAAAAGGTGTCATAAAGTCTTTAATCTTTTTATCTAAGCTATCCCGACTTATGCGGTAGTCACGACTTGTGACGATGCCTTGAAGCTTAGTAGAAAGTGTCCCATCTTCTGTAATAGCGATGGTAGAGTGACCTGTTTGTTCTTTAAGAGCTAGGACATCTTTTAGGGTGTGTTCGGGGGATAGATTAGCCACGCTTACAACAAAACCTGCTTTGAATTTTTTAACTTTACGTACCATTTCAGCTTGACTGGAAATAGACTGAGAACCAAAGATAAAGGAGAGCCCACCACATCTGGCAAGAGCAATAGCTAGTTGATCATCAGAAACAGCCTGCATAATGGCTGAAACAAAAGGAATATTAATTTGGAGAGGTGATTTTTCTTCTCTTTTAAACTTAACAAGAGGCGTTTGTAGATTTACTTCTGAAGGAATACAATCTTTACGCGTTAGGTTAGGAACCAATAAATATTCACTAAAGGTACGAGAAACTTCACTATAATAAAATGCCACTTGCAAGACCTCCTAAGTTTAATTTTCTAAATATTTTACTAAAATAAGTTGAGAAAGTCAATTATCAAAGAAGAAAGGTTCTAATTTTTATAGGAAGTAGGTAGGCGAGTGTAGTGGAATATGTTACTATGAAAGAAAAATTAGAACAAAAGGTGATCATTTGAAATCTAAACGCTATAAATTACCTAATAAAATAAATACAAATCCTGCAGATAAGCGTCAGCTTAATTATATGAAAAGATTAGGACTTACTATACCTACGCCCCTTTCACAAAGTGATGCAGAGGCACTTATTAATCGCGAATTGGATGAAGATTATGAAGCAAGTAAGGATCTAAAGTGTTATGCAAAAGCAAAGGAAATTCTTTATTCAGAGTATATAGGGAGTAGGCAGCTTCATAATTTGCTTTTTGATAACTTGAGTAAAGAGGATAAAACTGCTTTTTTCTGTTTCTGCGTCTATACCTTTTATCACCCAGGAGAATCTCAAAACTTACTAAGTCATGAAAAACGAGAAATCTTTGAGGCCTTTGGAAGAGAATATGAAAATCACTTTTACTTTCAAACCTCACTAGAGGAGTATACAGGCGAAGAGATTATGGCTTTTGGAAAATCTACAAGAACTCTAGAGGATGGTAGGACAGAAGTAGTTTATGGAGGGAGTATTTACGGTGAGGCCTATAAGCTTGCCTATGCCTATCTACAGAAGCACCTTTCATAAAAAGAGGCACTTCGTTTTGAAGTGCCTCTTCTTATATTGTAGGGAAGTTCGTATTTTAACTTTCCTACAATCTTGTGTTAGTGTTGAGCTTTATTTGCCACAAACATTTACGCAAAACCTCTGTAGTAGTGCTGCCACTTGTGCACGGGTTGTAGGAGCTTGAGGCAGCAATTGGTTATCACTACCAACAATCAGTCCTATCCCACAAGACCACTGCATAGCAGGTATAGCGTACTCACTAATAGTGAGAGCATCGGCATAACTAAGGATATTGGTATTTTCTCCAATACTCACATCATAGCCTTTAAACTTAGCATAACGCCACATAATGCTTGTCATCTGTTCTCGGCTGAGGTTATCATTTGGTCCAAAAGCTTCTGAGCTATAACCCGAGATGATACCTGTAGCTTGAGCCCACTTAATGGCTTCGGCATAATAGGCTGTATCTGGAACATCCTCAAAGGACATGGTGTAGTTTGAAGTAGGGCTACCTTCTAAGCGCCAAAGAGTAGCGGCAATCTGTCCTCTAGTAATCGCATCATGAGTTCCAAACAAATGAGTAGAATAACCTACCATTAAGCCATTAGTCATACAATAATGAATCCCATCATGATACCAGTCAGTAGGGCGTGTATCTGTAAAAGAATAGAGCGGACAAGTAGTATCCTTTGGACAAGTGCTGTAAGTCAAAATATCAGATGTCTCATCCTTTTCATTATCCTTATTATTTTCATTATAAACGACTACATAGTCAGAAAAGTGAGGAACAGCAAACTCTAAGTAATCATCAACATAACGGGTTTCTAGCTTTTCTAGGGAACCGTCCTCAGCTACATACCATATACTAAAGTCTTGAACCTCTTTACCCTTGGCAAGCTCATTAGAAAGCTGAACCTTGGCATATCCCCCCTTAAAGTCAGAGATACGCTCACCATTGGAGGTGACATAAGCCTCGTAACCTGCTACAACCTCTAAATCTTTTAAAGCATCTTTTTGCTTTGTATTTAAGCGGCTTGTATGGACATCATCCACATGAATTTGTAAATCATCTCCCTTTGCTTGTTCTACAAGAGCATTTAAAGTTTTAGCATCAAAGGTGACATTAGCTGTTGTGAATTTAAGGAGTAAGCCTGTTACATTATTGGTTTTATTATTTGCAGCCTCTGCAATAGCCTTAATAGGAGCCATAGGAATTTTGGCACTATCAATGGTTTTATTTAATTCTGTTAAATGAACTTCAATATGACCTATGTAGGTTTCGTTGGTTAGGATTTTAGATAAGTCTTGGTTATTTATTTTAACATCAGCGGTGGAGTCAGAAATAGTAGCTTGGACATCTACTTTATTCGTATCACTTTGAACTGGGATAGTGAGTGTAGGAGTACTAGGAATACTAGGAATACCACCGCCACTACCACTGCTACTACTGCTAGAAGATAGTGCAGGGATTTCAGCTGTTTCTAAGATAACCTGACATACAATACATTCTTTATGCTTTGAACCTTTCACTCCTACAGCTGCAGGCGTATCAATAAGCCAATCAGAAGGGGTATGCTCTTCATAAGTATCTTTTTCACTATCAGTAGTTATAGGACAACTTGTGTTTTCACAAGAGTGCCAATGGTGTGTCTCATTATTTGTCCAAGAAGTTACCCACTTGTGGCCAGCTACTAGGACCACGCTATCTGCAGTCACTTCAGTTGTACCTGCTTCATCAGCAAACAATTTATGACAGGTTGAATCTGTACATTGATAGTGAGCTTTTATTCCAGAAGTGGTACAAGTTGCAGGAACTTCCTCTACAAGTTCTATTTGATGGGTATGAGTTCCTTCGTAGTCAGTAACTTCTAGGCCTGTAATTAAGGCATATTTGTAAGCTGAAAAGTCCCTATAAGTACCGTCAGCTAATTTTGTCGCTGTTTCAGCAGAAGTACCACCCTTGATGGTGAAAGTGTCAGTTGATACAGCGTCGATATTTTTGAAAGAGCCCAAGGGACCATAGGATTCAAGGATTAGCTTTTTGCTTCCATTATGCCACACCTTACCAGCAGTAGTATTAATCCCATAACCTGTTTTCCCTGTTGTGAGAACCATTGACGATGCATTGACCCCTAGAACGGAACATCTAATACCATCTATATTACCCTGCACAGTAAGTTTGGTGCGTGTCGTTGTAGGAGTGATGTTGGATGAATTATTAGAACCAGGAGTCCAATTAGCTTCATTTAATTCAGAGGGATTATAAATGTCAAAATTCCCCATATCTAGAATACCATAATCTTGACCTATTAGGGTGCTATCTGATTCTACGAATAGAATGTTTCCATAACCCGGATTCATGGCATAAGAATTGGTGGTTTCAATATGAACACCATCAAGATGAATACCATAAGAGAAGCTGGTATCACTCAAATTAGAAACAATATAGGCTGATGTTGTTGTAACACCGTCAGCCATGCTGACTGTTAAGTTATCTGTTAGTAAAGTAAGACAACCCAGACCATTAGAGTCGGTTGTATAGGTATAGTCAGTACCTTCTACTGCTAGATCACCCCCAAAATACTTCGTTACCTTAAAAGCTTCTGGAGCACTTGCTGACGCAAATGTTGCAGTTGGTAATAGGAAGATGACCATAACAAGGCTCATCAATAGGGATAAAATCTTCTTACGTAACATTCAAAAAAACCTCCTTGTATTTCCTTTATAAAAATGATTTTGTGTAGGAAAAGTGAAACGTATAGATACTCTGTAAAAGCTTTATACCTTTAATGGTAAGTTTTTACTTTTCCTAAACACAGCAAGTATTATAACTTTTTTTTACAAATTTGTACATATTTTTCGTAAAAAATTCATATATTGATATAAAACGACATTAGATTTAGTATTATAAGATTAGTATGTGTTGTGTATTAGTATGGGGGTGATATTTTATAAAGTTTAGAGGGTTGAAAAAAGGGGTAAACTATGATAAACTTACTGCATTCATAAATTTAAACGCAATGAAAAGAAGAGTAAGCCTATATATTCTTTCAAAGAGAGCTTCGGGAGCTGAAAAGAAGCAAAGAAGGATAAGCTGAAGATGGTCTTGGAGTGGTGCACCGACGACGGAGTGGTCTAGGCTGCAACGGGTTCGCCTGTTATAGCGAGAGAGTATACCCATTAAATAGCCAATAAGCTATAGGGTGGCGTACTTCATAAGGCTTATGCTGTGAAGCATAGGTGAATTAGAGTGGAACCACGAGCGTAAATAGACCTCGTCTCTATAACACATGTTATAGTGACGAGTTTTTTGTTTTTATCAATTTAATGGCTATCTCACAAGGTAAGAGTTAATTAAAAGGCTCTATGAAAGAAGTTAAAAAAAATTAGGAGGAAAAAAATGAGTAAACCAAGTTTTTACATTACCACACCTATTTATTACCCAAGTAACAAGTTACACATTGGACATTCCTATACTACTGTAGCAGCAGATGCGATGGCACGTTATAAACGTCTTCGTGGCTATGACGTTATGTTCTTAACAGGAACAGATGAACATGGTCAAAAAATTGAAAGACGTGCTGCAGAAGAGGGGGTTACTCCACAGGCATTTGTGGATAACATTGTAGACTGGATCAAGGCATTGTGGAAAACAATGGACATTAGCTACGATCAATTTATTCGTACGACAGATAAGTCACATCAAGACACTGTACAAAAAATCTTTAAGAAGTTATATGACCAAGGAGATATTTATAAAAGTGAATATGAAGGTCTTTATTGTACGCCTTGTGAAACCTTCTTTACAGAGCACCAATTAGTAGATGGGAAATGTCCTGACTGTGGTAGAGCAGTTGAAAAAGTAAAAGAAGAATCTTACTTCTTTAAGCTTTCAAAGTACCAAGATAGACTGATTCAATATATAGAAGAGCACCCTGATTTTATCCAACCTCAAACAAGACAAAATGAAATGCTGAATAACTTTTTGCGTCCAGGATTGGAAGACCTTTGCGTTTCGCGTACTTCTTTTAAGTGGGGGATTCCAGTAGAATTTGACCCAGGTCATGTTGTTTATGTCTGGTTAGATGCCCTTTCAAACTATATTTCTGCTCTTGGTTATCTTCAAGAGGAGGATAGCAAGTTCAAAAAGTACTGGCCAGCAGATGTTCATTTAGTAGGTAAAGAAATTGTTCGTTTCCATACCATTATATGGCCAGCCATGCTTATGGCTATGGATTTACCTCTGCCTAAGCAAGTCTTTGGACATGGTTGGTTAATCATCAATGGAGGCAAAATGAGTAAGTCTCAAGGGACAGTTGTGGACCCTAGTGTATTAGTAGGGCGTTATGGGAGTGATGCCATTCGTTATTTCTTACTTCGTGAAATAGCCTTTGGTCAAGATGGTAACTTCTCTAATGAAGCCCTTATTTCACGTATTAATTCTGACCTGGCTAATGACTTAGGGAACCTGACTTCTCGTACAGTGGCCATGATTGAAAAGTATTTTGGTACTTTGCCAGAGGAACAAGAAGGCAACACTTTTGATGCAGATATAGAACGTGTCATCAAAGAACAAGTGGCAAAAATGGAAGGCAATATGGAAAAACTCTTCTTTAATAATGCCTTAGAAGATATATGGGTTATTATTAGACGTATGAATAAATATATTGATGAAAC
>JAEZKI010000264.1 GCA_023415525.1 Bacillota bacterium
GATTTTTTAAGAGCTAAGACATTAGAAGTACAAGGTTATATTTTAAAGGACTCAGATATGGAAGATATTATCTATGGTATTCGTTCTGTGATAAGAGGACGTAAATTCTATGATGCACAAATTGAAATACAATTAGAGCAGCATAAAGACCCTTTAAAAGAAAAGTTAACAGAGAGGGAATATGAGGTGCTCGTGGAGTTGGGGAAGGGTCTAACCAATGGACAGATTGCAGAGGCTCTCTTTATTACAGAGAATACGGTTAAAAAGCATATTAGTAATTTAATGAGTAAACTAGAGCTAGCTCATCGGACAGAAGTAGCACTTTTTGCTGCAAAGAGGTGGCGAAGAACAGAAGACCAATTGGTCAAAAAGTAGTAGTATAAATACCTACTATTGGTAATGTATGGAAATAAAATCGCCTCTATAATAAGATTATAAAGAAAAACCGTAAAGGGTTTAAAAATAAAAAAGAGGAGATTTAGGAATGAAAAAATCAAAATTTATGGTAGGCGTATTGGTTGCATCGATTGCATTACTTGGCACAGGTTATGCGTATTGGACAGATCAATTAACACTTAAATCCACAGTAGAAACAGGAAGATTAAATGTTATTTATACAGCAGCACCTACACTTGCTAAAGGAGAATTACAACAAGGCAAAGGTGGCGAACTTATATGTGGAAAGGAAGCACATACACATAATGCAAATCCTTTCAGTAAAGATTATTGCTTTAAGCATGGACCACAAAAATGCCGTAAGGAAGAACATCAACATGGCCCAGAATGTTATTCATCAGCAAGTGATAAAACCCTAGAAAATCAGGGGTATATTATAATCAATCCAACGGGTACACAGACAGGTGAGAAAGAAATAGCATTTGGTATTGCCAATATGTATCCAGGTAGTTCTGCTACAGCTACATTTACAGCTGAAAACAATGGAACCATTCCAGCAGTTATTGACTATGTAGAAGTTACAGAAGGCTTAACAGATGCAGATAAAGCTTTCTTAGGCATTTTAGACGTAGAATTAACAGGAAGTTATTTGGATAAAGACGGTGTAGCTCAGACACTTGAAGCCAAAACATGAAAATTAATAGACTTAGCAAGCGTTATGAGTGAGTTTTATGGTAATACACGATTAGAGACTGGTAAGACCATTACAACGACTATAAAGGTTACATTTGCAGGTAATGCAGCTTCTGGTGATGATTATGAACAAAATGGTTCAACTATCACAGTAAAGACAAACTGGATTCAACACAATGCATTAAATACCGAAGCAGAAGCAAAGTAATAAGAGACTAAATACAAGTTAAAATAAGAGTTAAAAAAATAGAAGAGGAGATTCTGAGGTGAGAATCACCTCTTCTATTTGCATACTACTTTAGTAGTAGAAAAGATTATACTTTATAGTCAATGAGAGAAAGGAATAAGGATATAAAATGAGAATGGAATAGTAATCCAAGGAGAGAGATGCAATGAAGAAGAAAAACTTCTTAATAGAAATTGCAATAATAGGTGTAGCCTTTTTTGGCACAGGATATGCCTGCTGGAATGATAGCCTAACGGTTAATACCACAGTGCAAACGGGAAAGTTAAAAATGATTGCAGTGGTTTCTAAACAAAAGGAAAGTAGAGATGAAAATGAAAAATGCATCACTTCAGAAGTCATAGAAGGCTACAGCGGCTTTTGTTATAGATTAGATAAAAAACTTATACCTGGGAGTGATTATGAATTTGAGGCAGCATTTATTAACCAAGGGACAATACCAGCTGTATTAGAAGAAATAATGATTACGCCATCTGCTGATGCAGATACAGAAAGTTATGAGTCACTTTATGGTTCAGAAATGGTATTCGTTTTACAAGATGAAAAGGAAGAAGTTATACGCCAGTTAGAGATTGAAGGTGAGATGCCACTAAGGACACTCACAACCCAAATCAATAACAAATTGCAGGAGGAAGAAGCTTTTAAGATAGAAGTAGGGCAAAGTATTATTTTAAAGGGGAAAGTTACGCTTAATCCAAAGCTCACTTATAAAAATGGAAAAAATAAATGTGAGGGTAAAGAAGCAAGCTTTGATATTAAGTTGATGTATAAACAACATAACCAGTAGGAGTTACTGGTTTATTCATGCGAAAGGGGGAGGAGAATGTGTGCTAGAAAATTTAGCAAAATATACGCACTCGCCTTGCTGGTCACACTAGTGAGTAGTACTTTAGGAATAAGCTATGCTTACTGGACAGATGCTAATATAATCCATTCCCAGGTTAAAACAGCAAAGTTTACACCTATAGAGGCAGGATTACCTAAATCCAATTACAGAGTAAGGAGTAGGGAATGGGATAGTTTATTAACGTGCAATTATGATCAGGGTACAGTGGAGATGGTGATAGAGGCTGAGGAAGAAGAAGGTATTGAAATACCCCTTACCTATGCAGGGTATGAAATTTATACCATAGGTGAAGGAGGTTATTTTTCAGATGCAGCCCATGAGGCAGATTGTTTGCTTATTGAAAATAGAGACATTACGCAAGGTAAA
>JAEZKI010000332.1 GCA_023415525.1 Bacillota bacterium
AAATAGAATCTATCTATTTTCCCTTAAATCTCGCCCCTTCGCTAAAGAACTATCCCTTTTTATTGCATTTTGAAGGAGAGCTAGGGTGTATTTGAAGTAAATAGCAATATAAACTAATACATTTACAAAGTCATTGTATTGATTAATATAATGCTTTTTATAAAATATCCACATGGCTTCATGGAAGTCTTTGATGACTTTGTGACGTTTCTTTTTTGAACTGCCACCTTTATAATGGATAATCCTGGCTTTCGGATAGTAAAGAATCTTGTAACCTGCTTCTTTAATGCGATAGCAAAGGTCAATATCTTCTCCATACATAAAGAAATCCTCATCTAAAAGTCCTACTTCATCCAATACTTTTTTAGGCATAAGCATAAAGGCACCCATAAGCGCATCCACTTCACCTACTTCATCTTCACTTAAATGCAAAGCATCATACTGTCCAAATCTCTTAGGATTTATCTTATCTAACTTTAAGATATAATAAAGTGATGCTTTAGGGGTAGGGAAGCCTCTCTTGCAGGCATGGTCTAAAGAACCATCTCCTAATATGACTTTGCAACCTAGAGCTCCCATTTGACTGTCTCTATCTATTTGTTCTAAACAACTTTCTAGAGCATCTCCTATCACAACTGTATCTGAATTCAAGAGCAATATGTACTGTCCTTTTGCTTTTCTCATCCCTATGTTATTGGCCTTAGCAAACCCAAGATTTTCTTCATTGACAATAACTCGTAAAACTTTTGCTTCTATAAACTTGCTAAAATCTTGCATGAGTAGCTCAACACTCCCATCACCAGAAGCATTATCCACTAAAACAATTTCATATCTAAAAGTATACTCTTTATCAATTATAGAGTCTATTGTTTGCTTAGTTAAAGCATAAGTCTTATAATTCACAATAATAATGGATAATTTCATCCTATTTCTCCATATCTTTTTTATTTTTCAATTGTTTCTTATCTGTTTATTACTTTTCTTAAGCTCTGGCCTATAAATGTAAATACATTCTTAATAAGCAACCCTTCAATATGTATGTAATAAAATATATTCTTGTAACAAAAAGGTACTTTGTGAATATCTTTTAAGCTTCTAATTCCTTCCATAAGTCCTTCTTTATAGGCTTCTCCCATCCCTTTTTTCATAAAAAACAAGTATTTTATAAGATAGCCCATTATTAGAAAGGGAGAATTTATAACTAACTGTAGCAATGGCATATTTTTATATGCCACATACACATTATTTCTAGCTGCTAACTTAACTTTAAATGTATTATACCGACTCCCTGAAGTAGCACTCCCTATATGATAGACCTTTGCATTCGGGCAAAAAACATTATAATAACCATAAATCCGTGCACGATAACTAATATCCACATCCTCCATATAGGCGAAAAAGTTTTCATCAAAATAACCTATTTGATTGAATATTTTTCTCCTATAAAGTGCTGCTCCTGCACAACTACTAAATACTTTGCTTTCCTTGGTATATCGTTCTATATCTTCTCCATCTCCACGCTTTAGTGTCCAACCTAACAGAGTATATTCATCACCTGCATCATCTATTTTTTCAGGTTCATGATAACTTATCATTTTACTTGATACACCAAAAATACGTTGATTCCTCTCCATTGTCTTAACCAGTTCCTTTACAAAATCAGGTGTAACGACTGTATCATTATTAAGTAAGAGAACAAATTCCCCGTTTGCACGTTTTATTCCCTTATTAACTGCCTTACTAAAACCATAATTATGATTTAACTGTTCAAACAAAATGGACTGATCCTGCCTTAACCATTCATACTCACTATCAGTAGATGCATTATCTATAACAATGATTTCTACATTTAGATAGCTTTGTTCTTTTAAAGAAGCAATACACTTTTTTAAATACTTTTTCCCATTATAATTCGGAATAATAACTGATACTTTTTTCATTGGAAGCCTCTCTCTAATCCTATCATTCATCCTATTATACCTCAAAATATAAAAACCTGTAAGTCTCTCCTAGAAACCTACAGGTCATTCTTTACTATTTAAATGGGTTTTCTTTAGTCATCCATTGTTTGAGGGTTGGTTGAAGCTTATCTTTTTCTGACAAAAAGATTTCCTTTATGCCTTCGAGTGGCCATTCGATACCGATACTAGGGTCGTTCCAAAGTATGCCCCCTTCATATTCAGGTGCGTAATAATCTGTACATTTATATTGAAAAGTAGCAGTATCAGATAAAACAAGGAAACCATGCGCAAATCCTTCTGGAACATAAAATTGTCTCTTATTCTCTGCACTAAGATTAACTCCTTCCCATTTACTGAAGGTACTAGAGCCAGCTCGAAGGTCAACCGCTGCATCAAATACTTCGCCTTCTACTACTCTAACGAGTTTACCTTGTGTCTGCTTTGTTTGAAAATGAAGCCCACGAAGTACTCCCTTCTTTGACCTACTCTCATTATCTTGTACAAAATTTATATCAAGCCCAGCTGTTACAAAGTCTTGCTTTGTATAGCTCTCCATAAAGTATCCACGACCATCACCAAAGACAGTAGGCTCAATAATATACAAATCCCTAATACTTGTTTCTATAAACTTAAACTTTGTCACTTTAATTCTCCTTTAAGTAATCTACTAAAGCCTCTTCCCAATGTCTAAATTCATTCATTCCATAATTTTTTAGCCTAAAATTGTCTAATACGCTATATTTAGGACGCTGAGCAGGTCTAATAAACTCTTCGCTTGTTACCTTATTTATCTTTACATCTATTCCTTTAAGTTCAAAAATTTTACATGCTAATTCATACCAAGAGCACTCTCCCTCACAAGTTCCATGAAAGATTCCATAGTATTCAGTCTGCATTAGATTAATAATAACATGTGCTAAATCTTTTGTAGAAGTAGGTGTACCAAACTGATCTCCTACTACATTAAGTTCTTTATTATCTTGAGCTAGCTTTAGCATCGTACGAACAAAATTATTTCCTTCTCCATAGAGCCAAGATGTACGTATTATAAAGTATTTAGTGCAAAAGCTCCTTACATATTCTTCACCCAAGAGTTTACTCTTACCGTATATATTTATGGGCATTACCTTATCGTCTTCTTTTTTAGGTAACTGGCCACTCCCGTCAAATACATAATCTGTAGATAGATGAATCAGTTTAAGTCCTAACTCCTGACACACTGTAGCTAAATTTTTGGGCCCTATAGCATTCACCAAATAAGCTTTTTCTCTATTCTTTTCACATTCATCAACAAAGGTATATGCTGCACAATTAATCACTATATCTATATTATCTCTTTTAAGCTTCTCTCTAACTTGATCCAAGCTAGTAATATCTAATGTATCATGTGTCGTACTTATTACATGCTCTATTTCAGCTACATACCTCAATTGTCTCTGAAGTTCTAAACCCAATTGTCCTTTTGCACCAGTTATAAGTACTCTCATGCTTACTTTCCTTCCTTAATATTCATTAGCTCATACTGTATGACTATAAACAGCATCTAAGTAACCTATCTGTTTACTAAGATGCTTTTTATCTATCTACCCAGTATATCACAAATAATTTGAGCTGTATCTCCATTTCCAAAGAGCCTTGGTTGATTAGTCTTTGGTATGAATGACTGAATTGCTTTTATAATCCTCTCCTTGTCACTACCCACGATAGTATTCCATCCTGCCTGTACTGTTTCTACCCATTCTGTTTCATCTCTCATGGTAATACATGGTTTTTTAGCAAAATAGGCTTCCTTTTGAACGCCACCACTATCTGTTACAATTTTAGCTGCTTCATGTTCCAATTTAATCATATCCAAATAGCCTAGTGGTTCTGTTACGATAACATTCTCGTTTATAGCTATTCTGTATTCCTCTATAAACTTCTTAGTACGTGGATGAAGTGGTAATACAATCTTAGCTTCGCTTTCATTTAACGCTTCAATAATATTTCTTAAACGATGAATATCATTGGTATTTTCAGCTCTGTGAATGGTAGAAAGTATAAACTCATTGGTGTTTAACCCTAGCCTATTCATTATCTCTGACTTTTTATTAGCAATATCTGCAAATAAGCTCACTGCATCATACATAATATCGCCAGTTTGGAAAACTCCCTCTACAATGCCTTCATTTTTGAGATTATCAAATGCTGTTTGGGTAGGTACAAATAAATAGTCTGATAGATGGTCTGTTAGGATTCTATTCTGCTCCTCTGGCATCTTTTTATTAAAGCTCCTAAGCCCCGCTTCCACATGGGCTACTGGTATCAACCTTTTACTTGCACATAAAGCACCTGCTAAAGTTGAGTTGGTATCTCCATAAACAAGTACTAAGTCAGGCTTTTCTTTATCACATACTTCCTCAAAACCCATCAACATCTTTCCTGTTTGCACACTATGACTTCCAGAACCAATATTTAAGTTATAAGTAGGCTGAGGAATATTTAACTCATCAAAAAAAATCTGTGACATATTCGTATCGTAATGTTGTCCTGTATGTACAATAATCTCTTCATGAACACCCTTTAATACCTTTGATAAGGCTGCCGCCTTAATAAATTGAGGCCTAGCACCTATTACAGTCAATATTTTCATCTTAGTTCTATCTCCTATCTTTTAATCTGGATAGGCATACCTGTTCGTGTTGATTCATACGCACTTAGTATAATCTCTATCGCATTACGTCCATCTTGTGCTGTAATATAAGGCTCCTTATTCTCCTTGATTGCCTCAATAAGATTTCTAAATAGTGGGGTATGTCCTGTGCCATAAACACTGTCTACCTCTTCTTCTACTAAATTCTCTTGACTAAGCTGCTCATCCTCAAAATTCCAAGTTTCAACCTTATTATTTGCCATACCACCCAAACATACGGTTCCTTTTTCTCCAAATAAACTAAGAGTTTCCTCTAAGTTCTTAGGGTAAACACAAGCAGAACCTTCTACTATTCCAATTGTTCCATCATTAAACCTTATAATAATGGCGCCAAAGTCTTCTGCTTCTATAGGACGTAAAAAAGTATCACATTGGGCATATATAGTATCTACCTCTGAACCTACCATCCATCTTAATAAATCAATATTATGAATACATTGATTCATTAAAGTTCCTCCATCTAATTCCCAAGTTCCTCTCCATGGTGCTTGCTTATAGTAGTCTTCATTTCTATTCCATAAAATCCGTGCTGTACAGTTAACTAGCTTACCAAACCCACCCTTTTCTCTAGCATATCTCATCTTTTGTACTGCTGGATTAAAACGATTTTGATGGCACACAGTAACTACTACCTTCTTTTTAGCTGCTGCTTCAATAATGGTATCTGCCTCATCTAAACGCATGGCCATAGGCTTTTCTATAGCTATATGCTTACCCTCTTGGATACATTTTAGAGCAATCTCTCCATGATAGCCGCTTTCAGTAGCAATTGTAATGACATCTATTTGCTCCTCTTTTAACATTACTTGATAATCTGTATAAACTTTAACATTGGCTTCTGGATGCCTTGCTTCATACTCCTTTTTTCTCACCTCTGCCCGTTCTTCCACTACATCACATACAGCTACTAATTCACATAG